>NZ_JBHUDD010000037.1:0-52267 GCF_042677865.1 Lacimonas salitolerans
AAGTCCGCCGACGAAATCCTCGCCTCCGTCAAAAGGTTCTGCCAGAAAACACTGGCAGGAACTTCAGATTCAGGTGACTAGCTCATTCAACCGAATATCCGCGACAGTACGGCCAGCGGAGAAAAAACGCACGTGACGGGAGCTTGGCGCTTGACGGGTCGGTGCGCTTGGCTTATTCCGCCCATCACGCCGGGGTGACCCGGAGATAAGATGCGCGGTTGTAGCTCAGTTGGTTAGAGTACCGGCCTGTCACGCCGGGGGTCGCGGGTTCGAGCCCCGTCAACCGCGCCACTTTTCTTCCTTTCGACAAAAGCGTTCCGAACTAATGCCGGGCTCACGCCTGGACCGTGGCCATGTGGACGGCGGTCTTGGATGCGGGTCGAAAGTTTCCTTGTCCCCGATTTTGCGATTGACGCAATTGGCGGGGGCGGCTAATCACGCCGTCACGCGCGGTTGTAGCTCAGTTGGTTAGAGTACCGGCCTGTCACGCCGGGGGTCGCGGGTTCGAGCCCCGTCAACCGCGCCATTTTCCCCAAGACCACAGGACTGCCGACATATGACCGTGCTGGACAATCTATCTTGGCCCGTGGTCATCCTGCTGTGCGTGGTTCTTGGCGGCGCACCTTTCGTGCCCGAACCGCATCTGGTGGAAAAGCTGCGCATGCTGGGGCAGGGCACGCTGACCCGCCCGATGGATATACTTGACCTTGCGATGCACGGCGCGCCCTTCGCGCTGCTGGTTGCCAAGATCGTGCGCGTTGCGCGTCGTTGATTTTTTGGGGATTCTCGGGCGGGCCTGACTGCTCTATGCTGCACGCAAACGAGGCAGGAACGAGAGCTTTCAAGATGCAGTCAAGGGTGGCGGTCATCACCACGGTGCGTGACGACGATTTTTTCCTGAACAAATGGGTGGAGTATTACGGCGGCTTCTTCGGCAAAGAGGCGCTGTATGTCATCAACCACGGCAATCAGGCGGCGGTGCGCGAGATCGCGGCAGGCTGCAACCTGTTTCCGATCCCGGACAAGGACACCAGCAACTTCAACATCCGCCGCTGGCGCACGCAGAACGGTCTGCTGTCGGCTTTGCGGCAATGGTAAACCCATGTGATCGTCTGCGACGTGGACGAATTCATCGTGGTCGATCCTGACAGCGGGCAGGACCTGGGGTCGTGGCTTCTGGACGTGGCCAACCCTGGCCGTGTGCGCACCGCGCTGGGTCTGGAGGTCCTGCATCTCAGGGACCGCGAGCCCGAGGGGATCGACCAGTCGATCCTGGGGCCCCGCCGGCATGTGCAGCTGAACCCGTGGTACTCCAAGCCCTGCGTGATCTCGCATCCCGCACGGCTGTCGCGGGGCGGGCATTATGCGACCTGGGACAAGTTGGACGCGCCGGATTTCCTGTATCTCTTTCACATGAAATACTGTGACTTCGATCTGTATGTCGACATGCTGGATCGTCGCCGCGACATGGTCAAGGCGGCGGGCGTGACCGAGATGAAAGAGAAAAAGACCAAGGCCGTCTGGTTCGAGGACGAGCGCGACGATGCGGCGGTGTTTGCGCCGTTCGCCGAGCGCGACGTCGACGACAGCTGGGATTTCAGCGAATATCGCAAATACATGCGCAAGACCTTCACCCATCGCAACAACGAACTGTATCACTTCAAGCGCAAGGGCGCGGACACGCTGTTCAAGCTGCCCGAGCGGTTCGCGGGCATTGTGTGACCTGTGGGTAGGGGGTTGACCTTGCTGCCCCCGGCTCTCATCTAACAGTTAGCGAATTCAACAACGAAGGGTGAACCCATGGCTTTCGAACTTCCCGACCTTCCCTATGCCCATGACGCGCTGGCCGAGCTTGGCATGTCCGCCGAGACGCTGGAGTACCACCACGACCTGCATCACAAGGCCTATGTGGACAACGGCAACAAGCTGATTTCCGGCACCGAATGGGAGGGCAAGTCGGTCGAGGATATCGTGACCGGCACCTACAAGGCCGACGCCGTCGCCCAAAGCGGCATCTTCAATAACGCCAGCCAGCATTGGAACCACGCCCAGTTCTGGGAAATGATGGGCCCGGGCGCCAACAAGAAGATCCCCGGCGAGCTGGAAAAGGCGCTGACCGAGGCGTTCGGCTCGGTCGACGCGTTCAAGGACGAGTTCTCGGCCGCAGGTGCCGGGCAGTTCGGCTCCGGCTGGGCCTGGCTGGTGCAGGACAAGGACGGCAGCCTGAAGGTGACCAAGACCGAGAACGGCGTGAACCCGCTGTGCTTTGGCCAGAACGCGCTGCTGGGTTGCGACGTGTGGGAGCATTCCTATTACATCGATTTCCGCAACAAGCGGCCTGCGTACCTGACCAACTTCCTGAACAATCTGGTAAACTGGGAAAACGTTGCCAGCCGCATGAAGTAATTTTCATTGACGGCCAAGCCCTCTGGAAAGCCCGCCGATTGGCGGGTTTTTCGTTTTTGAGGCATGGCTACCTTCAGTTGTATTTAAATTCTTCTATTTCGCGCCGCTATCGCCTAGTGTCGTGTCTTGAGGGGGGTTAGCGAGGAGAGAATGACACTTGTCGAAAGAACCGAATTTCTGATCAGACGTGTCTGGGAACGCGCAGATGCGGCCGCCTTGGGGCAGATGTTCACCAGCGATGCCATCATTCACGGGCTTGAGGAAGTGGACATGATGGGCCCGGCCGAGTTCGGCGCCTTTCATCGCATGCTGACGCGACAGTTCGAGACGATCCGCATCGGCGAGGTGACCGGGCTGGAGCAGGGGTCTCTGGTGGCCTTGACGTTCCGTGTGCATGCGGTGGACACGGTCAACGGGCGCGAGGTATCCAGCATGGCCTACCTGATGGCACGTTTCAGGGGCGACCGCGTCTGCGAGGCGACGAACTTCCTTGATTTCATGACATTGTTCGAACAATCGGGCCGCCTGCCACCCCGCACCCGCGACATGTGCCTGTTGGGCAACGAGATGCGCCTTGTGACCGAGGCGCGCGCCCGCGCGCACTAGGGCCTGTTCACCGCCCGGATCGCTTGCTAGACCTGCGCGCGGCAAAAGGGGCAGGCGGATGATCAGTACGGCAGGACGCGGAATCGCCGCGATGGTGGTGTGCTGCACGGTCTGGGGCCTGTCGCCGCTGTATTACAAGCTGCTGGCCCATATCCCCCCGATCGAGGTTCTGGCCCATCGCACCCTGTGGTCGCTGGTGTTCTTTGCCCTTGTTCTGACCGTGCAGGGCCGGTTGGGCCAGTTGCGCGCGGCCCTTGGATCACCACGCGCGGCGGCGATCATCGGGTTTGCGGCGCTCATGATCTCGCTCAACTGGTTCTTGTTCATCACATCGGTCCAGATTGGCCGCGTGACAGAGGCCAGCCTGGGCTACTACCTTTTCCCGCTGGTGGCCGTGGCCATCGGGCGCGTCGCCTTTGGCGAGCGTCTGACCGGGATGCAGTCGGTATCGGTCGCGCTGGCGGCGCTGGCGGTTGCGGTGCTGACATGGGGGCTGGGCGTGGCACCGTGGATCGCGCTGATCCTGTCGGGGACGTTCGGGCTGTATGGTCTGGTGAAAAAGCGGCTTGAGGTCGGCCCGGTGGTGTCGGTCACCGCCGAGGTGCTGCTGCTGTCGCCCATCGCCTTGGGTGTGCTGGCGTGGTTTCACAGCTCGACCGACGCGGCGGCCTTTGGTGCCAGCACCGCAGACAGCGCATTGCTGATGCTGTCGGGGGTGTTGACGGGCGCGCCGCTGATCCTGTTCTCCTACGCCACCAAACGGGTCCGGCTGGGCACCATCGGGCTGGTGCAGTACCTCAACCCCACACTGCAGTTTCTGGTGGCCGTGCTGATCTTTGGCGAGGCATTTGGCGGCTGGCACGCGGTGGCCTTTGCGCTGATCTGGACCGCGCTGGTGATCTACACGATCGCCACCTGGCGTCAGGACAGGGCGGCGCGCAGGGCGCTGGTCAATGTCGGCACGTCCTGAACCACGCGGATGAAATCGCGCAGCGACGGATCGGCGAATTCCTGATCGATCACGTGATCGATCAGGGCGACCAGCGGCTGCNTGCCAGTAGCCTTCGGTGTCCAGCAGGAAGATCGGTTTCCTGTGCAGGCCCAGTTGCCGCCATGTCAGCACCTCGAAAAACTCGTCGAGGCTGCCGGCACCGCCCGGCAGCACAACGATGGCGTCCGAGTTCATGTACATGACCTTTTTGCGTTCGTGCATGTTCTCGGTCACCACGAACTGTGACAGGTCGCGCTTGCCCACTTCGGCCTGCATCAGGTGGATGGGGATCACGCCAAATGTCTGCCCGTCCGCATATTGCGCGGCGCGCGCGACCAGCCCCATCAGCCCGACATCCCCCGCACCATAGACCAGCCGCCAGCCATTGTCGGCCAGCGCATAGCCCACGGCCTCGGCCGCTTCGGCAAAAGCGGGGTTTGCGCCCGGGCGCGAGCCGCAAAAGACACAGACAGAGGGTGTGGGGGACATGGGCGCGCCTTTGCTCTGGTGGTTGGTTTTGACCGTTGATAGCTGTGTTGCTATTGTCGCTCAACCGCCACATGCGCGGTGACTGGGGTGCTTGGGATAGGTAATGAGCAAGAATGCGATCTTTGCCGGACCGGTCGGCGTTTTGGCCGGGGGGGCCGTGGCCATCGGTTTGGCCGTGGCTGGCGTGGTTGTATGGAACCGGCAGGCGCCACCGCCGCAGCCCGTGGGTCAGGACACAGCGCAGCCGGTCGATCAGGACACCTTGCAGACGCCGCAGCCCGATCCGCAGCCCGCATCTGACCCTCAGGCGCAGACAACGGAGCAGCCCGTACCCGCAGAGACACCCGTGATGCCGGACAGCCCGGCCGCGCCGCAACTGCCCGAATTCGCGCTGGTGCGGGTCGAGGCTGACGGGCTGACACAGGTGGCAGGCCGGGCCGCGCCGGGCGATGTGGTCGACCTGCTGATAGATGACACCAAGGTGGGCGAGGTGACGGCTGGCCGTGACGGCAGCTTTGCGACCATCCTCGATCTGCCGCCCTCGAATGCGCCGCGCCTGATGCGGCTGCGCAGCGTGGTGGACGGGACCGGCGTGGACTCCGAACAGGAGGTGATCATCGCCCCCAGCCCTAAGCCGGTCGCCGATGCCACGGTCGAGACCGCGCAGGTGGATGTGGTCGGGCAACAGGCAGCGCAGGGCGAGACGCCCGAACCGGACACTCCGGTGGATACAGCAATGCCCGAGGCGCGTCAGAGCGCCGCATCCCCGACACCCGCGCCCTTGGACCAGAGTGAACAGTCGCGCGATGATGCGCCAATCGAGACGGTGAGTGACGCCGCCCCGACCGAGGTGATCGCCGAGACAAGCCCAAACCAAGAACTGGCCGATGCCGCGCCTGGCGAAGCTGTGCCCGAAGAAACGCCTGCGCAGGCCATCGCCGACACACGAACGATGGCAGAGCCCGAACCGGCTGCAGTATCGCAGACCGACCCCGGACAAACCGTTGAAGATCGCGCCTCGGTGGACGCCCCCGCACCGCAAGAGACCGCGCAGGTGGCAGCGGCAGTTCCTTCATCCTCAGAGCCCGCACAAGCCGCACCACCCACGCAGGCGACCCGGTCCGACGACGCGCAACCGGCAACCTCGGCGATGACACAGGCCCCGCCGCCCACGACTTTCGTGGAACCCGCCAGGGGCATCGCGCCGCCCTTCACCCTGTCCGTCGCCCCAACGCCCGAGGCCGCCGCGCCGGCGCCCCCCGCCGTCCTGCTGTCAGACAGCGATGGCGTGCGTGTGATGCAGCCGGGACGTGCGCCCGAGGTGATGGATACGGTCGCCATCGACGCGATCACCTATTCCGACAGCGGCGATGTGGCCCTTGCCGGGCGCAGCCCCGGCCAGGGCTTTGTGCGCATCTATCTCGACAACACGCCCATCACCACCTCGCGCATCGCGGTCGACGGATCGTGGCGCAGCGACCTGCCGCAGGTCGACAGCGGCATCTACACCCTGCGCGTGGATCAGGTGGATGCGCAGGGCGCGGTTGTCAGCCGTGTGGAAACCCCGTTCAAGCGCGAAGCCCCCGCCGCCCTGGCCGCTGCCAGTGCCGGGCGCGATGCGGCGGCGCAGGTGATCACGGTGCAGCCGGGCTTTACCCTGTGGGCCATCGCGCGCGACCGCTATGGCGAGGGCATCCGCTATGTCGAGGTGTTCAACGCCAATCGCGATCGCATCCGCGACCCCGACCTGATCTATCCCGGGCAGGTGTTCGACCTGCCGGACGATCCGTGACGCGCCGTCACGGGTGACGGACGGGGCAGGGCGCGGGCAAGGTATCCCGATAAGGGAGGCCCAGATGCAGACGATACTTGTCGATCAATCCGATATCACGCAAGCGCAATTGAGCGATGTCCCGCAAGAACCGCTGGGTCCGGGGGCGGCGCGTCTGGTGCTGGAAAGCTTTGCGCTGACCGCCAACAACGTGACCTATGCCGCCGCCGGTTTCGTGCTGGATTACTGGACGTTTTTTCCCAGCGGGGTTGAAGGGCAGGGCATCGTGCCGGTCTGGGGCACCGCAGTGGTCGACGAAAGCCTGTGCGCCGATCTGGGGGCGGGCACGCGGATCTATGGCTATTTCCCGATGGCCGAGGCGCTGGTGATCACCCCTGAACAGGTGGCACCGGGCGTGTTCATCGACCGCGCGCCGCATCGCGCCGGGCTGGCGGCGGTCTACAACACCTATACGCAGGTCAAGGCGGGTCAGCCGGAGGAGGATCATCTGCGCGCGCTGTTGCAGCCGTTGCTGGCCACGTCCTACCTGCTGTTCGACTGGCTGGCGGACAACGACTGGTTCGGGGCCGAGCAGATCATCATCGGCAGCGCGTCCTCCAAGACCGGCCTTGGCCTGTGCAAGTTTCTGACCGAACCCGGCGATCGCGCCTATCGCATCGTCGGGCTGACCGGGGCGGGCAATCGCGATTTCGTGGAAAACCTGGGGGCCTGCGATACGGTGCTGAGCTATGACGAGATCGAGGATCTGGACCAGCGCCCCAGCGTCTATGTCGACATGGCGGGTCATGCCGGGGTGAAACTCGCGCTGCACACCCATCTGGGCGATCACCTGCGCCATTCCGCCGCCGTGGGCACCAGCCATTGGGACAAGTTCGCCCCGCCGCGCGACCTGCCGGGGCCCAAGCCTCAGTTCTTTTTCGCCCCGTCTCAGATCGCCAAACGGCGCGATGACTGGGGGCCGGGCGAGATCGAGGCGCGGATCACCGCGGCGTGGAAACGCATCGCGGCCGATGCGGGCGACTGGCTGGATATCGTGGTGCATGACGGGCTGACGGATGTGCCCGCCCTCTGGGCCAATCTGGCGGCGGGCCGCGCCGATCCGCGCGCGGGCCATATCGTGCGCCCCTGAACCTGGCCCCTGATCGCTTGCCCTGACTGGCCTTTCACGAAAAAGCGCCATATCACCGGGAACACGATAAAGAACCGGGGCAGACATGCGCAATTTCCACACCGCCAACGAAGACGAGATCGACCGGGCCGAACGGCGCTCGGGCTGGCGGACGATCCGGCGCGTCGCCCCCTATCTGTGGCCAGATGACAAACCCTGGGTCAAACGCCGCGTGGTGTTGGCGCTGGTGGCGCTGCTGGCGTCCAAGCTGATCGCGGTCTACACGCCGATGATCTATCGCGATGCGGTCAACGCCCTGTCGGACGAGGGCGTGCCGATGCTGGCGCTGGGGGCGGTGGGGCTGACCGTGGCCTATGGGGTATGGCGCGGCTGATGACCAACGGGTTCCAGCAGTTGCGCGACGCGATCTTTGCTGCCGTCGGCCAGCGCGCGCTGCGCCAACTGGCGCTGGAGACGTTCACCCATATTCACCGCCTGTCGATGCGCTATCACATCACCCGCAAGACCGGGGGGCTGAGCCGCGTCATCGAACGAGGGGTCAAGGGCGTGGATTTCCTGCTGCGCTTCATGCTGTTCAGCATCGGGCCGCTGGTGCTGGAACTGCTGCTGATCGCGGGCATCCTGTTCTTCCTGTTCGACGCCTGGTATCTGGCGGTCGTGGCGGGGACCATCGCAGTCTACGTCTGGTTCACCTTCAAGGTCACCGAATGGCGCGTGAAACTGCGCCGCGAGATGAACGATCAGGACACCGACGCCAATCAAAAGGCCATCGACAGCCTGCTGAATTTCGAAACCGTCAAGTATTTCGGGGCCGAATCGCGCGAGGCCGCCCGCTATGACCGCGCGATGGAGCAATACGAGAGGGCGGCGCTGCTGACCTCGTACTCGCTGTCCTTTCTCAACTTCGGGCAGTCGTTCCTGATCACCGGCGGGCTGGTGATCGTGATGGTGATGGCCGCCATCGGTGTGCAGTCGGGCGCGCTGACCGTGGGCGATTTCGTGATGGTCAACGCCTACATGATCCAGATCACCATGCCGCTGAACTTTCTGGGCACAGTGTACCGCGAGATCCGGCAAAGCCTTGTGGACATGGGCGAGATGTTCGACCTGCTGGAGCAGCCTTCCGAGATTTCAGACAAGCCCGGCGCGCCCGCGCTGAAGGTGTCGGGCGGACGGGTGACTCTGGAGGATCTGCACTTTGGCTATGATCCCGAACGCCCGATCCTGAAAGGCGTGTCGCTGGACGTGGAGCCGGGGCAGACGGTGGCGATCGTCGGGCCTTCGGGGTCGGGCAAGTCCACCATCGGGCGGCTGCTGTTCCGGTTCTATGATGTGTCGGGCGGGTCGTTGAAGATCGACGGGCAGGATGTGCGCGACGTGACGCAGGACAGCCTGCATGACGCGATCGGCGTGGTGCCGCAGGACACCGTGCTGTTCAACGACACCATCCGCTACAACATCGCCTATGGCCGCGATGGCGCCACCGAGGACGAGGTGATTGCCGCAGCACAGGCCGCGCAGATCCACGATTTCATTTCGCGCCTGCCGCAGGGCTATGACACGGCGGTGGGTGAACGCGGGCTCAAGCTGTCGGGCGGCGAGAAGCAGCGCGTGGGGATCGCGCGCACCCTGCTCAAGAACCCGCCGATCCTGCTGCTGGACGAGGCGACAAGCGCGCTGGACACCGAGACCGAACGCGAGATCCAGGGCGCGCTGCGCCGCGCGGGCGAGGGGCGCACGGTGCTGACCATCGCGCACCGGCTGTCCACCGTGGCCGATGCCGACATGATCATCGTGCTGGAAGATGGCCAGATCGTCGAGCGCGGCACCCATGCCGAATTGCTGGTGCGGCAGGGCCGTTACCACAGCCTGTGGCAGCGTCAGGCCAGCGAACAGGACGCGGCCTGACCCTGCTGCAACAACGGGCTGGGCCGGCCTATTCCGCCGCCTTCAACGGGGGCGCGCTTAGCGGTGTGGGCGGTGCGGTGACGGCAGGGCCGGTTTCTTCTTCCCAGATGATCTCGGGCGCTTTCAGCCGGCGCGCGGCACGGCGCAGCGCCCAGTCGCGCGCGGCCCGGCTGGACCGGCCCCGCGTCACGATGGCAAGCAGACGCCCAAGCGCGGTGACATATGTTCCTGCCCAGATCCGCAACGCCAGCAGCGACGGGGTGAACACCAGCGTCAGCACCGTTGCGATGCCAAGGCCAAAGACCACGGCGGTGGCAAGCTGCTTCCACCACAGGGCGGTCGGGCTGTCGACGGAATAGCCGCCGTTGATGAAATCAAGGCTCAGGCCGAACATCATCGGTGCAAGCCCGGCCATCGTGGTGACGGTGGTCAGCAGAACGGGGCGGATGCGATCCTCGGCGGTGCGGATGATAGCCTCGATCCTCGGCATGTAGCGGCTGTATTCCTGATAGGTGTCGATCAGCACGATGTTGTTGTTCACCACGATCCCGGCCAGCGCCACGATGCCGGTGCCGGTCATGATGATCGAAAACGGCTGATTCATCACCAGCATCCCGATCAGCACGCCCGTGGTGGACAGCACCACCGCGATCAGCACCAGCGTGGCGTTGTAGAAACTGTTGAACTGCGCCAGCAGGATGATGAACATCAGCGCAAGGGCGGCGGCAAAGGCCGATTGCAGGAAGGCCTGGCTTTCGGCCTGATCCTCCTGATCGCCGGTCCATTCGTATTCGATGCCATCGGGCAGAACACCGCTGTCCAGCCATTCGGTCAGCAGGTTGATCCGGTCATTCGCGGTGATCGGCACGGTGCGCAGTTCGGATTGCGCGATCGCGGCACGCAGGTCGTCGCGGCTGACACCGGGTTCCAGCGCGATCAGGCCATGGGTCGTGCCATCGCGCAGGGTGATCGTTTCGCCCCTGCTGTCGGCAGGGCCCAGCGTGGCCAGCGTGTCATAGCCCTCGCCCAGGACGCGGCGCAGGCTCTGGTGCCCCGAGGCGACCCCGGCCTTGACGTCGAAATAGCGCTTGCCGTTGATCCGCTTGATCTCGGCCAGTTTGGGGACCGGCTGGCGCGAGATGAAATTGGCCAGCGGCACCAGCCCGTCGGCGGTGCGCACCTTCAGCGTATCAAGGGTGGAGAGCACGCGGTACTGTTCAGGCAGGCGCACGCGGATGTCGATTTCCTCGTCCGAGGTATCGACCCGCATCGTGTCCAGCAGCAGCCCGCGCGTGACAAGCTGCACCATCGCGCCCACCGTGGCCACATCGGCCCCGAAGCGGCCTGCCTTTTCCACATCCACGTCGATCTGCCAGTCGATGCCGGGCAGGGGCAGCGTGTCTTCGATCAGGGTCAGCGAGGGCGTTTCGTCGAACCGGGTGCGGGCGCTGTCGGTGGCGGTGCGCAATGCGTCCCAGTCCTCGCCCTTGAGCCGCAGATGCACGGGCTTGGCGCTGGCCGGGCCACGCGCCTGGGCCAGAATCTCGACCCGCAGTCCGGGGATCTGCTCGATCTTGGCGGTCAGGTCCGCGATGATCACATCGCCGTCCAGTTGCGCCAGCGACACGCCGTCGGTGGCGCGGGCAAAGGCCGGGCGATCCTCCCACGGGATGGTTTCAAGCTGGACCTGCCCGATGGTGTCCAGTGGTGGTTGCGCGCCGCCGGTGTTGTTGTCCAGCCCGCCGTCACCGGCAAAGGCAAAGGCGTTCATCACGCCGGGATGGGTCAGGACCACCTCTTCGACCTGCGCCACCAGCGCGTCCTTTTCCGGCAGCGACAGGTTGCCACGCGCGCGGACATAGACGATGGCCTGCTCAGGCTCGGAATCGGTAAAGAACTCCACCCCGTTGTTGTTCTCGGCGAAGTAGGTGAACACCGAGATCACGAAACCGATCACCAGTGCTATGGTGACCAGCGGCATGATCGGATTGCCCGCGATCAGTTTGATCAGCCAGCCAAAGGGCGTGCGGCGGGTTCCGGCCTGCACCCTGCGGCGGCCCCAGGTGACCTTGGCCGCCCCCAGCGTGATCGACGCGGCAAAGGCGGCGGCAATGAACATCAGCGCGCCCGGCAGGGCGGCCAAGGGGCCGGTCAGCGGGTTGGTCGCGCCAAAGGGGCGGAACAGGTAATCGGGGTTGATGGTCTGCATCGCGCCCAGAAACATCGCATAGATCGCGACCGGCACCAGAGCCGCACGAACGATCCATGGCAGCCGCGCGGTCAGCGCGTCCGAGGCATGTGCGAACACACGGCTGATGCGGCCCGTCACACCACCCATCACCGGCAGATAGATCAGCGCCACGATCAGCGAGGCACAGAGCACGAAGATCAGCGTGACCGGCAGCATCCCCATGAATTCGCCCGGGACACCGGGCCAGAACAGCATCGGCAGGAACGCGCACAGCGTGGTCGCGGTAGAGCTGATGATGGGCCAGAACATGCGCTTGGCGGCCTCGACATAGGCGTGCATCGGGCCGGTGCCCTCGGCGATGCGCTTGTCGGCGTATTCCACCACCACGATGGCCGCATCCACCAGCATGCCAACAGCCAGAATCAGGCCGAACATAACGATGTTCGAGATCGTTATGCCCATCACCGCCAGCAGCACGAAGCACAGCAGGAACGAGGTGGGAATGGCAAACCCCACCAGCAGCGCCGCGCGGCTGCCAAGGGCGGACAGCACGACGATCATCACCAGCGCGATGGCGGTCAGAACCGAGCCTTCAAGCTGGCCCACCATGGATTCGACAACGCGGCTTTGGTCGTTCGAGGTGCCGACCTGCACGGTGGCGCGCAGATCCTCGGGGAATTCGGCATAGGCGGCATCGACAAGGCGCTGTACCTCGGCGGCGGTGTCGATCAGGTTGAACCCCTTGCGCTTGACCACCTGCAGGGCCACCGTCGGCTCGCCGTTGAAGCGCGCGGTGCCAAGCCGGTCTTCGAAGGTCAGGCGGATCTCGGCCAGATCGCCCAGCGTCACCACCCGGTCGCCATTGACCTTGACCGGCAGCGAATAGATGTCGCGCGGCTCGCTGAAACTGCTGGGAATCTTGATGCTGAAGGCACCCTGCGCGCTTTCGATCTCGCCCGCGGCGACCAGCAGGTTGTTGTTTTGCACCACGTTGATCAATTCGCCCGCGGTCACGTTGTATGATTCCAGCCGCAGCGGGTCGATCACCACCTCGACCATCTCGTCGCGGTTGCCGGCAATCCCGGCCTCCAGCACGGCATCCAGCGTCTCGACCCGTTCCTGCAGATCCTTGGCGACGCGGGCCATTGTGCGTTCGGGCACATCGCCGGTCAGGTTGACGATGATGATGGGAAACTCGCTGAAATTGATCTCGTTGATCGAATATTTCTCGTATCCGTCGGGAAACTTGCCCTCGGCGGTACTCATGGCCTGGCGCACATCGGCCATGATCTTGGTCTTGTCCCAGCCGAATTCGAACTCCAGCGCCACACCGGCATAGCCTTCGGCGGCGGTCGAGGTCATGGTCTTGAGCCCGTCCAGATCCGACAGCTCGGTTTCCATGGTCTTGACCAGCAGGGATTCCGAATCCTCGGCGGAAATGCCGGGGAAGGGGACCGAGACGAAAAGCGCCGGTATCTCGATGTCCGGCTCGCCCTCCTTGGGCAGGCCGGTATAGGCAAACCCGCCTGCCAGCAGGCTGAGCGCGATAAAGGCCATGACCATGCGGGCGCGTGACGCGGCCCAGTCGACGATCCCTGTCATTGGTCTGCCTCTTTGAAGGTCGGGGCCACCAGAACGCCTTCGCGCACGTATTCCTGACCGATGGTGATCACGTTCGCCGTTTCCGGCAGGCCGTTGACCCAGACACCTTCGGCGGTGTCGCGCACCAGCGTCAGCGGCATGAACTCCACCCGGTTGTCCGCACCGACGATGCGCACACCCAGCGCACCGTTGTCATTCAGCGTCAGCGCCGATTGCGGCAGCAGATGGGCGTCCTTGCCATCGGCCTGGATCAGGATCTCGGCGGTCTGCCCGTCGCGTACGGACTGGTCGCTGTTGGAGACCTCGACCTCGACCAGAAAGGTGCGGGTAGCCGGATCGGCCTGACGCGACAGAAAGGTGACACGCCCCTGCAATTCGCGCCCGCCGGTCAGACGCGCGCCGGCCACGGCCCCCAGTTCGACCCGGTCGATGTCGGTTTCGGGGATGTATCCGGCCAGGATGATCGGGTCGAGCTGGATCACGGTCGCGCAGAGCGATCCGGCCTGCATCAGGCTGCCGATCTCGGCGGTGTCGGTTTCCAGCAAGCCGTCGAAGGGCGCGGTGATGGTCAGGCGCTCGATGTCCTTTTGCGCGGCGGCGATCGAGGATTCGGCGGATTGCACGCCGGAACTTGCAGCCTCAAGCCCGGCACGGGCGGATTCAACCGCGGCCTCGGCGCTGCTGACCTGCGCCTCGGTCGCGGCCAGCCGGGTCTGCGAGGCAAAGCCGTCCTGCGACAGGCGCGCGGCGGCGGTCTGGTTCAACTGCGCCTCGCGCAACTGGGCTTCGGCCTGTGCCAGACGGGCGCGGGCCTCGGGGGCGCGGGTGCGCGCCTCGGCCAGGCGCGCCTGCGCCTCGGCCAGCGTCGAAGGGCGCGTGCCCGGGTCGATCTCGCACAGGATCTGCCCCTTCTCGACGAAATTGCCCTTGCGCAGCGGGTCCGAAATCACCTGACCGCCGGTTTCGGCGCGCACCTCGACTTGCCGCACGGCGCGGGTTTCGCCCCGCAGGATCACCGCGCTGTCGATCACCCGCGCCTCGGAGCGGCGGGCGATGACCGCGACCGGCTTTTCGCCGTTCTCGGGGGCGGGCGCGGCAGTGGCCGCGGCGGTGGCATCCGCGGCCTGCGCCTGTGCCGCGCCGGGATCGGACAGTTGTTCCAGCGAGGGCACGGTGCCGTCGGTGGCAAAGGCAAACAGGGCATCCCGCTGCATGACCAGCAGATAAAGCGACACGCACACGACGATGGCGGTCAGAACGGGAATCGGGCGCATCGGTGGTCCTTTGCAAGCAACTGGCAATGCTTTCTTACATAACCGCCCTGAGGGGGTGTGCAATATACGCTAAACTGATCGGTTCAGATTAAACTTTTCGCGGTCTCTTCGCAAGTGCGGCACACGCATCTGCCAGAGGGGGCCTTGGCAGGGCGGGGGCAAGCGGATAAGAGGGGGGAAACGACAACGGGGCGCAGGCGTGAGCAACACCGACAGTTTCATTCAAGAAGTCTCGGACGAGGTGCGTCGCGACAGGCTGTTCGCGTTGATGCGGCGCTATGCGTGGATCGCGGTGCTGGCCGTCGTGTTGATCGTCGGCGGGGCGGCGTGGAACGAATGGCGCAAGGCGCAGGAGCGTTCATCGGCCGAGGCCACGGGCGATGCGATGATGGCCGCGCTGGAAGGCGGCAGCCCGCAAGACCGCGCCGAAGCACTGGCCGCGATCGAGGCGGATGATGCCGCCCGCCGGATCGTGGTGGATTTCGCCCGCGCCGGAGAGTTGGTTGCGGCAGGCGATACCGAGGCCGCAGTCGCCTTGCTGCAACAGATCGCCAGCACCGGCGATGTGCCACAGATTTACGCCCGGATCGCGGGCTTTCGCGCATTGACCCTGCAGCCTGATCTCCCCGCCGAAGACCGCCGCCTGCAATTCGAGGCCTATCTGTCGCAAGGTGGCATCCTGCGCCTGCTGGCCGAAGAGCAACTGGCGCTGATCGACATCGAAACCGGGGACACTGCCGCCGCGATCGAACGCGCACAGCGCATCCTCGATGACTCCGAGGCCAGCGCGGGCTTGCGCCGCCGGGCAACTCAGATGATTGTGGCGCTGGGGGGCGAGGTGCCGCAAACCGCTGCAACCGGGGCCATGGCGCCGGTGCAAGAGTAACCAAAGCACCAGGACGGGAACATGGGTATGGTGAAAACCGGGTGGATGATCGGACTGATCGGCGCGCTTGCGCTGTCAGCCTGTGCAGAACGGCAGGAAATCCTGCCCGGCCCGCGCGAGGATATCCGCCCGGATGCGCGCGACCTGACCCAGACGGTGAACCGCAGCCTGCCGGTGTCACTGCCCGCGCAGCAGACAAATGCGAACTGGGCGCAGGCGCACGGCAGCGCGATGTTCCGCACCGATCACCCCGCCCTTGGCAGCGCGCCCAGCCTTCTGTGGTCGGCCAACATCGGCGACGGTGACAGCCGCCGTGGGCGCATCACGGCCAATCCGATCGTTGCGGGCGGGCGTGTGTTCACGCTGGATGCGGGCGCGCAGGTGATGGCGCACGGGCTGGACGGCAGCCGCCTTTGGGCACGCGATCTGCGGCCCGAACGCGAACGCGAACGCGCAGGGCAGGCCAGCGGTGGCGGTCTGGCCTATGACGACGGGCGCATCTATGCCTCCAGCGGCTATGGCCTGATGACGGCGATGGATGCCGAAACCGGCGCGGTGATCTGGCAGCAAAAGCTCGAGGCGACGGGCTCGGGCACGCCCACGGTTGCGGGCGATCTGGTCTATCTGGTGTCGGGCGACGATACCGCATGGGCCATCGACAAGGACAATGGCCGCATCGAGTGGCAACTCAGCGCGGCCCCCGAGGTGGGGAACGTGATCGGCGGTGCCGCCCCCGCGCTGACCGATCAGTTCGTGATCTTTGCCTTCGGCGCCGGAGACGTTCAGGCGGCGTTCCGCAAGGGCGGGCTGCGCATGTGGGATGCCCCGATCGCGGGTCAGCGCCGGTTCCGTGCCTCGACCAAGGTGGTGGATATCACGGGTGATCCGGTCGTCTTGGGCGACACCGTCTATGTTGGCACCCATTCCGGCCGCACCGTCGCGCTGAAAGCCGGCAATGGCGAGCGGATATGGACAGCCGATGACGGCGCGATGGACCCGGTCTGGCCTGCGGGCAATGCGCTGTTCCTGGTCAATGACCGTAACGAACTGGTGCGCCTGTCGACCGAGGATGGCAGCCGCGTCTGGGTGCAGGAACTGCCCCGCTTTACCCGGAACCGCGCGCGCCGTCAGGTGGCGGTCTTTGCCCATTACGGCCCCGTCGTGGCCGGTGGGCAGGTGGTTGTCGCCTCGGGCGACGGGTTTGTGCGGTTCTTCGATCCCACCTCGGGCGACCTTGTGCGTCAGGTCGAGCTGCCGGGCGGGGCCAGCACGGCGCCGGTGGTTGCCGGTGGCACGCTTTATGTCGTCAGCAAGCGCGGGCAACTCCACGCTTTCCGTTGACGGCTAAATCCTGTATCGCAGCGGTCTGATTACCGCTGGAGCGACCAATGTCATTCACACTCGCCATCGTGGGCCGCCCCAATGTGGGCAAATCCACGCTGTTCAACCGCCTTGTGGGCAAACGCCTGGCACTGGTCGATGACCAGCCGGGCGTGACCCGCGATCTGCGCGAAGGGGCCGCACGGCTGGGCGATCTGCGCTTTACCGTGATCGACACCGCAGGACTGGAAGAGGTGACGGACGACAGCCTGCAAGGCCGGATGCGGCGGCTGACGGAACGCGCTGTGGATATGGCCGATATCTGCCTGTTCATGGTGGATGCCCGCACGGGGATCACTCCGACGGATCAGGTGTTCGCCGAAATCCTGCGCCGCCGCGCCAAGCATGTGATCGTCGCCGCCAACAAGGCCGAGGGGCGCGCCGGCGAGGATGGCGCGCTTGAGGCCTACAGCCTTGGTCTGGGCGAGCCGTTGCGCCTGTCGGCCGAACATGGCGAGGGGCTGGGCGATCTGCTTCATGTGCTGATGCCGCTGGCCGACGCGTTCGAGGATCGCGCGGTGGCCGAAGCCCCGGAAACCGACGTCACGATCACCGAGGAAGAGGCCGAGGATGGCGCGGGCGAAATGCGCTGGCCCACGCCGGACCGCCCGATGCAGATCGCCGTGGTGGGGCGGCCCAACGCGGGCAAGTCCACCCTGATCAACACGCTGCTGGGCGAGGACCGCCTGCTGACCGGCCCCGAGGCCGGAATCACCCGCGATGCGATCTCGCTGGCGATGGACTGGGACGGTCTGCCGGTGCGGATCTGGGACACTGCGGGCATGCGCAAAAAGGCCCGCGTGCAGGAAAAACTGGAAAAGCTGTCGGTGGGCGACGGGCTGCGCGCGGTCAAGTTTGCCGAGGTGGTGATCGTGCTGCTGGATGCAGCGATTCCGTTCGAACAGCAGGATCTGCGCATCGCCGACCTGGCTGAACGAGAGGGCCGCGCCGTGGTGGTCGCGGTCAACAAGTGGGACATCGAGGACGACAAGCAGGACAAGCTGCGCGCCCTGCGCGAAGCCTTTGAACGGCTGCTGCCGCAATTGCGCGGTGCGCCATTGGTCACGGTATCGGCCAAGACCGGCAAGGGGCTGGACCGGCTGCGCGACGCGGTGGAACAGGCCTATACCGTCTGGAATGCCCGCGTGCCTACCGCCGCGCTGAACCGCTGGCTGGCCGGCATGGTCGAGGCGCACCCGCCGCCCGCGCCGCAGGGCCGCCGGATCAAGCTGCGCTACATGACCCAGGCCAAGACGCGGCCGCCGGGGTTCGTGGTGATGTGCAGCCATCCCGACAAGATGCCGGACAGCTATGCGCGCTATCTGGTCAACGGGCTGCGCGAAGGGTTCGACATGCCCGGCACCCCTATCCGGCTGTTCATGCGCGGGCAGGGCGATCGCAACCCCTACAAGGGCAAGCGCGACCGGAACGCCGGAGCGCTGCAAAAGCATCTGGACAAGAAAAAGGGCTGACCGGCCCGGTCAGGCCTGGCTGAAGCGTTTCTTGCGCAACTGCCGGGCCATGTCCTGCATGTCGACGGTGGTGTCGGTCTCGTCCACGATCTCGGCCCCAAGCAGGGTTTCGATCACGTCTTCCATGGTCGCGATGCCCGCCGTGCCGCCATAGCTGTCGACGACCAGCGCCATATGCTCGTGTTTCTGGATGAAATCGTTGAAGAGCTGAAAGATGCTGTAGGTTTCCGGCACCACAAGGATTTCACGTACAAAACTGCCGAGCGGCTTGTCGTTGTCATCGTCGATGAGATGCTCAAGAACATCATCCTTGAGAACGTAGCCGATGATCGTTTCCGCGCTGACATCCTCGCGCAGCGGGATGCGTGAAAAGGTCAGCTCGTCCTGATGATCGTAGAATTCGCGCGCCGTCATCGTCTGTGGCGCGGTCACCACCACGGTGCGCGGCGTCATGACATCGCGCACCTTCTTGGTCTTGAAGTGCAGGATGCTTTCGATGAACTGGATCTCGCTGGGATCAAGGTCGCCCTCCTGCGAGCCGATCTGGGCCATGGCCAGAAAATCGGTCCTGCTGAAGATCTGCTTTTCCTTGTCCGAATTGAAGACGCCGGTGATCTTCTGGCACAGCCAGACGATCGGCGCGAGAATTTTCAGCACCAGATCCAGCGACCGGATGGTGAACGGGGCAAGCGCGCGCCAGTTGGTGGCGCCGATGGTCTTGGGGATGATCTCGGACAGAATCAGGATCGCGGCGGTCATGAGGACCGGAACGATCAGGCCAGTGATCAACGGGTTGCTGTCGGCCCAGATCAGGGTTGCCTGCGCGCCCACGCCAATCGCACCGACAGTATGGGCGATCGTGTTCAGCGTCAGGATGCCCGCCAGCGGCCGGTCGATATTGCTTTTGAAATCCTTGAGGATCAGGCCGGACTTGCTTTGCTTGTTCAGCTCGATCTGCATGTACGAGGGCGAGATGCTCAGAAGCACGGCCTCCCACAGGGAACAGATGAATGAAACCGCGATAGACAGAACGAGAAAGAGAAGGAACAGGCTAAGCATGGTGTCCTTTGCAAGAAGTTCGCATTGCCCCCGCGGGGCAACGGTTTGATCCGCATCAAGTGGTGATCCCCTTGATCGAAAACAAGATGCCTGGCCCATGTGGGCCGCGCAAAGCCCACGTGGGGCGTCGCCCTGAATTCGCGCAAAGAATCGGGCGCGGTCGTCCGAGATCTAACGGGAAATGGAACATGCGCGCCGTTTCCGGGAACGACGCGCCCAGACAGATCATAGAATTTCCTGAACCGGACTTCGTTGACCAAAGGCCGGTTCAACCATAATCGCCTATTCGGCCTCGTTCGCCGGTTTGGCGTTCAGCAGGCCATAAGACGTGGCACCCAGCGTCTCGTACAGGTCGATCTGGGTTTCGAGGTAGTCGATATGACCTTCCTCGTCCGCGATCAGCTCTTCGAACAGGTTCTTGCTGACGTAATCGCCGACGCTGTCACAGTGATTGCGCGCCTCGATATACAGCGTGCGGGCATCGTGCTCGGCCGCCAGATCGGCATCCAGCGTTTCCTTGATGGTCTGGCCGATGCGCAGCGCGTCCAGCTTTTGCAGGTTGGGGTGGCCTTCCAGAAAGATGATCCGCTCGATCAGCTTGTCGGCATGGTGCATCTCTTCGATGCTCTCCTCGCGCGACTTTGCGGCGATGCGGCCATAGCCCCAATCCTCTTGCAGGCGGAAATGCAGCCAGTACTGGCTGACCGCGGTCAATTCGCTGCGCAATGCTGCGTTAAGGTATTCGATAACCTTTGCGTCGCCTTTCATGGGGTCGTCCTTTGTTTTAGTGAGTGTCTTAACCTACGCAGCGGTGCCGGTACTTCAAGGGCCGGGTTTGACATCATGGTGTCGATGAAACCTGACAGGCAATCACCGCAATCCGCTTTCTTGCCCAGGGCACGGTACACCTTGCCCGGTGTGATGATGGTCGCCGGGTCGGCGGCGCGCATCCAGTCGATCGCGGCATGGATGTCGTTGTCGGTGATATGAGAGCAGTGGCAGACGATCATGGTGCACCCGGTAGCAGGATGTGGCTGATCGGAACCTGACTTTTTAAGTCGGAAAAGTCAACCCGCCAACTTGCCGCGTGCGGCCTGCGCCGCCAGCAGCGCGGCCCCCAGACCGGCCAGCATGGCGACCGGCAACGGTCCAACCGACAGGTTGGCCATGATGATGCCAATCAGCGCCCAGATCACGGCAACGGCATACATCGGCTCGTCAGGCCGTGCGCGCTGCACCGCCAGCGCAAGGGTCAGCGCCAGCACGATGCAAAGAACGGCGGCAGCGGTGTTGCTCATCACGCCATAGCCGCCCAGCACCAGCCCCAGCGCCACGCAGGACGCCGCCGTCAGCCAACCGGCATACAGGGCCACCGGCACCCGCTGCCACCAGCGGTCGCTCTGTCCGGCGCGCAGCAGCGCCCAGACCGCCAGCGCCCACATCACCCAGATCATCACCGTTGCGACGGGAACCGACGCCTGCGCCGCAGGAATCCATCCAGCGCCCACGACCAGCGAGGCTGTCAGCGGCAGGCGCATCCCGGCCCAGTCGGAGGCATCCGAGCGTTGGAAAAGGCCATAGCCCGCCGCCGCGATCAACCAGACATAGATCAGACCCCAGATCGAGAACGCATAGCCTGCGGGCTGTACCGGCACATCCACCTGCGGCACGGGAAACTGATCGGGGGCAAACCCGTTGAACCCGCCCACGAACAGCGGCGAGGCGGCAAAGATCACCGCGCCCGTCACCTGAAGGATGGCGGCCATGCGGCGGGTGTCGCGGATTTCGTCATTCTGTGTCATGACTAATGAGATGGGGCGCGGCGACAGGATAAAAACCCCCGGCGGCAGGGACTTGAACAAAAACTCCGGCATTCAATATCCTGTGACATGAGGCGGGTAGGGCTGATGCACCGGCATGCGTGCAAGACTTGGAAACGAGCGGGGAGTGACATGGATATCAAACGCATTCGCGCCTTTACGCATGGCTATACGGACAAGGACGACCGGCTGGCCGCGCTCAGTTACTTCTCGACCTTCGCAGTCTATGCCCTGACGATGGGTCTGGGCGTCTGGGCGCTGACGTCCTGGCACTGGATCGCGGCCCTGCCGTTCATGGTGATACTGGGGTTCGCGTCGGTGCGGCTCTATGTGTTGCAGCATGATTGCGGGCACGCCTCGCTGTTTTCCACGCGCAACCGGAACGATCTGGCGGGGCACGTGCTGTCGGTGTTCACGCTGACGCCCTATGCGGTGATGCGGCACAATCACAACCTGCACCACGCCCATGTGGGCAATCTGGATCATCGCGAGGATGGCGAGGTCTACACGATGACGCTGGCGGAATGGCAGCGTGCGGGTCGGGCCGAGCGCCTGATGTATCGGCTGTACCGCAACCCGGCGGTGATGCTGGGGCTGGGGGGTCTGTATACCTATTTCATCCGCTACCGCTGGCCGCGCAACACGCGCGACGTGGGCGTGGCGGGGGTGCTGCTGCACAATCTGGCGGTGCTGGGCTGGTTGGGGCTGCTATGGCTGATCGCGGGTGTGCCGGGGCTGATCATGCTGGGCACCTCGGGTCTGGTGGCCGGGGTGATCGGCGTGTTCATGGTCTATTTGCAGCACAATTTCGAAGATACGCACTGGGACCGTCGCCCCGGTCTGAACCCGCAATACGCCGCGCTGATGGGGTCATCCTGCCTGAACCTGGGCCATTGGTGGGACATTGGCACGGGCAATATCTGCTATCACGACATCCACCATTTCAACCCGCGCATCCCAAGCTACCGGCTGCGCAAATGCCACTTTGCGCTGGACGCGGTGGCCCCGATGCGCCGGATCGGCTGGACCGAGGCGCTGGCCTCGTTCCGGCTGAAGCTGTGGGACGAAGAGGCGGGGCGGCTGGTTCCGTTTCCCCGCCAGAGCGTGCGAGAGGCGGCGGCGGCCTGATCCAAAGGAGCGGCTGCGCCGCGCTGGATGTCTCGGCCCCGGCCGTCGGCCGGAGCCTCGGGCTGCGTGTGGCGGGCCGCGTGCCGACACCTGAATGTCAGTCATGGCTGATCGGGCCGGAACGAGGGGGCCAGCCCCCTCGCGCTCCCCCGGGATATTTCTGGAGAGGGGAAATCTGCAGAAAGAAAAACGCCGCAGACCAAGTGTTTGCGGCGTTTTCCTGTTGTGGATTGATCAGGTTCAGCCGTCGAAATCGACGGTCTCGATCAGTTTCAGGGCATCGGGCCGAAGCTTGGCCAGATCCATCAGGTTCACATCATCCGCGGTGAACTCGCCCCAGCTCTGGACCAGTTCGACGGGCTCGGTGCCCGGGGCCACGGGGTATTCGTAGTTCGCCTCGGCATAGATTTCCTGCGCCTTGGGCGATGCCAGGAATTCCATCATCTTCAGCGCGTTTTCGCGGTTCGGGGCGGCCTTGGTCATCGCCACGCCCGAGATGTTCACATGCGCGCCGCCGTCGTCAAAGGTGGGAAACACGATATTCACGGACTCGGCCCATTCCTGCTGTTCTTCGGATTCCAGCATCTTGCCCATGTAATAGGTGTTGCCTAGGCTGATGTCGCATTCGCCGGCCCAGATCGCCTTGACCTGCGCGCGGTCATTGCCCTGCGGCTTGCGCGCCAGGTTGGATTTCACGCCTTCGAGCCATGTTTTGGTGGCGTCTTCGCCGTGGTGATGCAGCACGGCGGACACCAGCGCCACGTTGTAGGGGTGGGTTCCCGAGCGGGTGCAGATTCGCCCCTCCCATTTCGGATCGGCCAGATCCTCGTAGGTCGTGACCTCGCCTTCAGCGACGCGCTCCTTGCTGGCATAGACGATGCGCGCACGGGTGGTCAGGCCCCACCAATGGCCTTCGGGGTCGCGATAGGTTTCGGGCACGTTGGTGCGCAGCGCCTCGCTGTCGACGGCCTGGGTCAGGCCGGCATCCACGACGGCGGCCAGACGCGAGATATCGACGGTGAACACCAGATCGGCGGGCGAGCGGTCGCCCTCGGCCTGCAGCCGTTCGACCATGCCCTTGTCCAGGTGGGCGACATTGACCGTGATGCCGGTTTCCGCGGTGAAGGCGTCGGTCAGCGGCTTGAGCAGGTCGGGCTGACGGTACGAATACAGGTTCACCTCGTCTGCGATGGCGGGTGCGGCGATCGCGGTGATCAGCGCGACGGTGGCGGTGGTGCGAAGGGGTGCGAACATGGGAACTCCTGTCTGTCTGCACGAATTTTCGCCCCGATTGATAGCTGAGTAAAATAGTCGGATCAATACCTGATTTTTATGGTCGGTTATTTTTGACTGACCTTCTGACTGGCCCTTGCCCGCGCCTTGTCTTCGGATTTGGCGACGTTCCACAGCGCGTCCATCTCGGCCAGGTCGGACTGATCTGGCGTCTTGCCGCGCTCGGCCAGCAGGGCCTCGATCCGGCCAAAGCGACGGATGAATTTCGCATTGGCGCGGCGCAGGGCGGATTCGGGTTCGACCCCCAGATGGCGGGCCAGGTTGGCCATGACGAACAACAGGTCGCCAATTTCCTCTTCGACCTGATCGGGGCCAAGAGTTTCGTGCGCCTCTTGCACCTCGCGGGCCTCTTCGACGATCTTGTCCAGCACCTGCGTGGTCTGCGGCCAGTCAAAGCCCACGCGCGCGGCCCGTTTCTGCAGCTTGTGCGCGCGCAACAGGGCGGGCAGGCCCGTGGCCACATCGTCCAGCACGCCGCGCGCACCCTTTGCAGCGCGCTCCTCCGCCTTGATCGCCTCCCAGTCCACGGTCTGTTGTTCGGGGCTCTTGTCGCGGGTTTCATCACCAAAGACGTGCGGATGGCGCGCCACCATCTTGTCCGACATCGTGTCGGCGACCTCGTCAAAGGTGAACAGGCCCCGTTCTGCCGCCATCTGCGCGTGGAACACCGACTGGAACAGCAGATCGCCCAGTTCGCCCTTCAACTCGTCCCAGGCCTCGCGCTCGATCGCATCGGCCACCTCATAGGCCTCTTCGATCGTGTAGGGGGCGATGGTGGCGAAATCCTGCGCGATGTCCCACGGGCAGCCGGTGTCTGGATCGCGCAGGCGGCGCATGATCTCCAGAAGGCGCGGCATTCCGCCATGAGGATCGTGGATCAGGGCGTCATCGGGCATTGCGGTGCTTTCGTTAATGCGATTTGGTGCGACAGTGCGCAACCAACCCGCCGGAGTCCACCCATGCCCGTGATCAACCGAATAGCCGGCTTTGCCGAGGACATGTGCGCGTGGCGCCAGCACCTGCATGCCCATCCGGAACTGGGATTCGACTGCCATACAACGGCGGGATTCGTTGAGGAACAGTTGAAAGGTTTCGGTATTTCCGAAATCCACACCGGCATCGCGCAATCGGGTCTGGTGGCGATCATCAACGGGCGGGGCGACGGCCCCACCATCGGGCTGCGTGCCGACATGGATGCCCTGCCGATGACCGAGGAAACCGGGCTGCCCTATGCTTCGACCGTGCCGGGGCGGATGCATGCCTGCGGCCATGACGGTCATACCACGATGCTGCTTGGGGCGGCGCGATACCTGGCGGAAACGCGGAATTTCGCAGGGCGCGTGGCGCTGATTTTCCAGCCCGCAGAGGAAGAGGGCGGCGGTGGCGGCGTGATGGTCGACGAGGGCATCATGGACCGGTTCGACATCGCGCAGGTCTATGGCATCCACAACGCGCCGGGCGTGCCCGAGGGGCAGTTTTTCACCGCGCCGGGGCCCTTGATGGCAGCGGTCGACACGTTCAACATCAACATTCGCGGGCTTGGCGGGCACGGGGCCACGCCGCATGACACGCGTGACCCGGTGGTGGCCGCCCTGGCGATTGCGCAGGGGATTCAGACCATCAGCAGCCGCAATCACTATGCGCTGGATGATCTGGTGATCTCGGTCACGCAGATCCATGCCGGCTCGGCCGAGAACATCGTGCCCGAAACCGCCTATCTGGGCGGGACGGTGCGTACCTTTGACCCGAATGTGCAGAAGATGGTGCAACGTCGCATGGCGCAGATCGTGCAAGGAACGGGTGCGGCCTATGACGTGACGGCCGAGCTTGAGTATATCACCTGCTATCCCGCCACGGTGAATGACGCGGAAAAGGCGGCCTTTGCCGCGCAGGTCGCGCGCGAGGTCGTGGGCAAGGACAACGTCGTGGACAACACAAACCGCGAAATGGGGGCCGAGGATTTTTCCTACATGCTTCAGGCGCGGCCCGGAGCGTTCCTGTTCCTTGGGCAGGGCGAAGGGGCTGGCCTGCACCAGTCGGGCTATGATTTCAACGATGCGGTGGCACCGGTCGGCGCGTCGTTCTTTGCCCGGCTGGTCGAAACCGCACAACCGGTAAAGGAGTAAAACATGAGTCTCGAGGATGCGAAAACACAGGTAGATCATGCCTTTACGCGGCAGGATTTACGTGGACCATCGTTCGAGAACACCTTTGGCGGTGCGCCATCCTTCTTGCGGCGGCGCTATACCAAGGTTCTGACCGGGGTGGATATCGCCGTGACCGGCGTGCCCTTTGATCAGGCAGTGACGAACCGCCCCGGCACGCGACTGGGTCCGCGTTCGATCCGCGAGGCCAGCGCGCTGCAATCGCCCGACGCGCCCTATGGCTGGGGCTATGACCCGCTTGGCGAGTTGGCCATTGCCGATTATGGCGATCTGGCGTTCGACTATGCCGATGTGCCAGCCTTTTCTGCCGCCTTGCAGGCGCATGTCGCCGGCATCCTAGATGCCGGGGCGGCGGCGATCACGCTGGGGGGCGATCATTCGATAACCCTCGCGATTCTAAAGGCTTACGCCGACAAGTTCGGCCCGCTTTCGGTGCTTCAATTCGACGCGCACACCGACACATGGGTGGATGACCGGATGGACCGGGTGGATCACGGCACCTTTATGTACAAGGCGGTCAAGCTGGGCATCGTGGACCCGGCCCGATCCGTTCAGGTGGGAATCCGCACGCATAACGACGACACGATGGGGTTTCACATCATCGACGCGCCCGAGGTGCACCGCATCGGAGCGCAAGCGACCGCCGCGAAAATACGTGATATTCTGGGCGATCATCCGACATACCTGACGTTCGACATCGACGCGCTGGACCCGGCCTTTGCGCCCGGCACCGGCACGCCGGTCTGGGGCGGGCTGAGCACGGCGCAGGCCGCGGCGATCCTGCGCGGGATCGCGGGCATCAACCTGCTGGGCGGCGACGTGGTCGAGGTGTCGCCGCCGTTCGACACCACCGACGCCACGGCCATCGCCGCGGCGCATGTGGCGATGGAGCTGATCTGCCTGTGGGGCTGGACCCGACGGAGCACGGATTGAAAGGGAGGCGGCTGATGGGCTGGCTGATACTGGCGATTGTGGCGATGGTTCTGGCCTTTGGCGGATGGGTGCGGGCAGCCCCCAGCGACCCTGCGCGCTGGCATGTTGCAGTGCCTGAGGCGCAGGATAGCGACAGGCCCGGCGGGGTGATCCGCGTGCTGCCGGGGCAGGCCGACCGGCTGGCCGAACTGGATGCGATCATCCGCGCCACGCCGCGCACACGCCTGCTTGCCGGGTCGGTGGCCGAAGGACGCGTGACCTACATCACCCGCTCGAAGCTCTGGGGCTTTCCGGATTATTCCACGGTCGAAACCCGCGACGGCGATCTTCTGATCCATGCGCGTCTGCGGTTCGGCAGTTCCGACATGGGCGTGAACCGCGCCCGTGTCACCGACTGGCTGGCGCGTCTGGGGCAGGGCTGAGCACGCGCAGGTCTTGACCCGCCCGCGCAGATCGGGAATGGCACTAGCATGATTGCACATGACCGCCTGCACCAGATCACCCAGCGTTTCCAGTACCTCGAGGCGCGCATGTCCGAGGGCGGCGGCGATATTGCCGCGCTGGGGCGTGAATATTCAGACCTGCGTCCCGTGGTCGACCAGATCACCGCCTATCTGCGCCTGTGCGACGACATCGCCGGGGCGCAGGAGATGCTGACCGATCCCGACATGCGCGCGCTGGCCGAAGAGGAATTGCCTGTCCTGCGCGCCCGTTTGCCCGAGGCCGAGCATGCGCTGCAACTGGCGCTGCTGCCGCGCGACGCCGCCGACGCCCGCCCCGCGATGATAGAAATCCGCCCCGGCACCGGCGGGGACGAGGCTGCGCTGTTCGCAGGCGATCTGCTGCGGATGTATCAACGCTATGCCGAGGCGCGCGGCTGGACCTTCCAGATCGTCGAGATGCAGGAGACCGAGCTTGGCGGTATCAAGGAAGTGGTCGCCATGATCAAGGGCGATGGGGTGTTCGCCCGGCTCAAGTTCGAATCGGGCGTGCACCGGGTGCAGCGCGTGCCCAGCACCGAATCCGGCGGGCGCATCCATACTTCCGCCGCCACGGTGGCGGTGCTGCCCGAGGCCGAGGATGTGGATATCCATATAGATCCGAACGACCTGCGCATCGACACGATGCGGGCCAGCGGGGCAGGCGGGCAGCACGTCAACACCACCGATTCGGCGGTGCGCATCACCCATATCCCGACCGGCCTGGTGGTGATGAGTTCGGAGAAATCCCAGCACCAGAACCGCGCCATCGCCATGCAGGTGCTGAAATCACGCCTGTTCGATCTGGAACGCCAGCGCGCCGACAGCGAACGCGCCGCCAGCCGCAAGGCGCAGGTCGGCAGCGGCGATCGCAGCGAAAGGATACGCACCTACAATTTTCCCCAAGGGCGGCTGACCGATCACCGCATCGGGTTGACGCTCTACAAGCTGGATCAGGTGATGCAGGGCGATCTGGACGATGTGATCGACGCGCTGATTTCCGATCATCAGGCCACGCTTCTGGCCGAGATGGAAGGATGAACCTCTCCGCCGCCATCAAGCATCTGGCAGCACAAGGCGTGCCCGATCCGGCAGGCGATGCGCGGCGGCTGTTCGACTGGGCCTATGCCATCGGACAACAGGCCCCCGAGCCGCAGACCCGCGACACCCCGAACGACTTGACGCGCGAGATGTTCGATATTGCCCTGAGCGGGCGCGCGGCGCGCAAGCCGGTGTCGCAGATCCTTGGCCGGCGGGCGTTCTGGAAACACGATTTCATCGTCACGCCCGACGTGCTGGACCCGCGCCCAGATACCGAAACCCTAGTCGAGGCGGCACTGGCCCTGCCGTGGCGCCGGGTGCTGGACCTTGGCACCGGGTCCGGCGTGATCCTGCTGTCGCTGCTGGCTGCACGGCCCGGGGCTGCGGGCACGGGCACCGATGTTTCCGATGCCGCGCTGGCCGTGGCGCGGCGCAATGCCGTGCAGCTTGGCGTGCAGGATCGCGCGACGCTGCTGCGTTCGGACTGGTTTGTGGCGATCACGGGCCGGTTCGACCTGATCGTGTCCAACCCGCCCTATATCGCCGCCGACGAGATGGGCACGCTGATGCCCGAAGTGCGCGATCACGAGCCGCGCATCGCCTTGACGGACGAGGGTGACGGGCTGTCGGCCTATCGCGCGATCTGCGCGGGGGCGCTGGCACATCTGGCCCCGGGCGGCGCGCTGATCGTCGAAATCGGTCACCGGCAGGGCGCTGCGGTGGCGGCGTTGTTCCGTGACGCGGGGCTGTCGGACGTGTGTATACTGCCCGATCTGGACGGGCGCGACCGGGTCGTGTGCGGGCGCGCAGGGTGATCCCACGGGCCAAGCGCAACAAATATGAAGGTTTTTCTGCATTTTTGCACCAAGCCCCCTTGTCAGGCCTGCCCACTCATGATTACTCATACCCCTGTCAGTGCGGTGGATGCCCTTGTGCGGTCCCGCGTGACACCAAGCCAGAAAAATTTGCCACACCGGCTTTCAAGCGGCGCACGAGGCGCACATCCGGTGGCACATTGCAGCATACGAAGGCTGGACATCTTGAACATGAGATCTTCTAAATCCCGCTCGCGGTCCAAGAGCAATCGCAGCAACAACAACAATCGCTCGACGGTTGGCAATATCGTCAACCGGGTGTTCGACAGTTCCGGCCCCGAGGGCAAGGTGCGCGGCACTCCGCAGCAGATCATCGACAAGTACAACCAGCTTGCGCGCGACGCGCAGCTTGGCAACGACCGCGTGGCGGCCGAGAATTTTCAGCAGCACGCCGAACATTACCTGCGCATGCTCAGTTCCGCGCAAAAGGAAATGGACGCCCGCCGCGAAGAGCAGGAACGCCAGAACCGCGAACGCCAGGCCGAGCGTGACCGCGAACGCGGCCCGCGCAACGACCGGGACGGCAACGACAATGCACAGTCCGACTCGACGCCGGATCAACCCCGGCACGAGCAACAGCGCAACGAACAGCCGCGCCACGAACAGCCCCGTCAGGATCAGCCCCGTCAGGAGCAGCCTCGGAACGAGCAGCCGCGCCCCCAAAGCGGCCCGGGCGACGATGTCGTCGAACTGCGCAGCGATGACAGCGACAGCGGTCTGGTGGAAACGCCCGAAAGCAAGTCGGAGGTGGTGGTCGAAAAGCCCAAGCGCGTGCGCAAGCCTCGCACTCCGGCCGCCAAAAAGGAACCCGCCGCGCCCAAGGCCAAGACCAAGGGTGCAGACAAGGGCGAGGAACCCAACGACGCCGCAGCCACGCCGCAGGCCAGCGACAACGCTGCGGAGTGATCTGCATAGAGGGAAAGACAACGCGCCGTCCTCGGGGGCGCAGCGCGTTGCACATCCTGGTGTGGCTCGCATGTGCTCCAAGGCTCGATGCGCTGATGATCTCTTCGAGCCCTTTCCGGGTTTCGCTGACGTGTCATGCCGATGTGATCGAAACTGGCTATCGCCAGAAAAATGACAGCAGACCCTGATGAAATTCCTGTCAGTGACGCCTTTGTCGCCCGCCTGATAGCGGCACAGGCTCCGCAATGGGCGCAGCTCCCGCTTCGTCGCATCGCGTCGTCGGGGACGGACAATGCCATGTTCCGGCTTGGGGACACATTGTCGGTCAGGATACCCCGCCGCGTCCCAGCGGTAGCCCTTCTTTCAAAAGAACTCGACTGGCTGCCACATCTTCAAGAGTTGCCGCTTGAAGTGCCGAACTTGCGGTTCAGAGGACGGGCCAGGCAGGGTGTGACATTCGAGTTCGGCGTCCTTGACTGGATGGAAGGCCAGATCGCCAAGCCCGACTACCTGGCCAATTGGCAGGATGCAGCCCGCGCCCTTGCAGACTTCCTGAAAGCACTTCATTTGAAAAGCACAAGCGGCGCGCCACGCGCAGGCGCGAGCAACAGCAGACGGGGCGTCCCGCTGAGCGATCTGAGCGAGGCGGCGCTTCGTGCCATCGAAATCGTTGCAGACGAAATAGACGTGCGACGTGCCCGTCAGCTTTGGGACACAGCCTGCGCAGCGGGATTCGCTCGGCAGCCAGTCTGGCTGCACGGCGATCTGAAAGCTGACAACCTGATCGTCCGGGACGGTAGGCTGCGGGGCGTGATCGACTGGGGATTGTCCGCGGTCGGCGATCCGGCAGCCGACTATGCAACCGCGTGGTTCTGGATCGATCCGCCCGCGCGCACGGCTTTCCGTGACCACCTGGAATTGGATGATAACGACTGGCTCAGAGCCAAGGGCTGGGCGTTGTATGGTGCTGTCATCGCGTTGAGCTACTATCGGGGCGTCAGGAATGACGCACTGTGTGCGCAGTCACGCCAGACCCTGTTCCGGCTCGGATTGCTACTTTAGCGAGGTCGGACAGCCTCCCCAAGCATGGCTCGGAATGCACCGGACTGGCCCGGGTCAGCTTCTTTTATTATATCCTATAACAGTCGCGACAGGGCGCAAAAGCGTTCCAGATCCACGGTCTCGGCCCGGTCGGTGGGCTGGATGCCCGCGGCCAGCAACTTGTCCTCGATATCCGGGGCCACGCCTTTCAACGCGGCGCGCAGCATCTTGCGGCGCTGGTTGAAGGCGCGGGCAACCAGCCGTTCCAGCTTGGCCGGATCGGCGGGAAACCGCGGCTCGGGCAGGGCGGTCAGGTGCACCACCGCAGAGCTGACCTTGGGCGCGGGGGTGAACGCCTCGGGCGGCAGAGACATGACGATCTGCGCGCGGGCGCGCCACTGCGCCAGCAGGGCCAGGCGGCCATAGGCCTTTGACCCCGGTTGCGCCACGATGCGTTCGGCCACCTCGCGCTGGAACATCAGCGTCAGGCTGGTCCACGCGGGCGGCCATTGCGTCGGGGTCAGCCAGCGCACCAGCAACTCGGTGCCCACGTTATAGGGCAGGTTGGCGACGATGCGGATCGGCGGGGTCAGATGCGCCAGCGGATCGATGTCCAGCGCGTCGGCGTTCAGCACGGTCAGCCGGTCGGGATAGGCCTCCGCGATCTCTTCCAGCGCGGTCAGGCAGCGGGCGTCCTTTTCCACCGCCAGCACATGGCGCGCGCCCTGGGCCAGCAGCCCACGGGTCAGGCCACCGGGGCCGGGCCCGATTTCCAGCACGTCGCATTGGGTCAGATCCCCGGCCTGCCGCGCGATCTTGGCTGTCAGGTTCAGATCCAGCAGAAAGTTCTGCCCCAGCGACTTGCGCGCCGACAGGCCGTGGCTGGCAATGACCTGCCTCAGCGGCGGCAGCGTGTCGATACCGCTCATCCGACCCTTGCCTGTGCCATCTGCACCGCCATGCGCAGCGCGGCCACCAGCGACGACGGATCGGCCACGCCTTGCCCCGCGATGTCAAAGGCGGTCCCATGATCGGGCGAGGTGCGCACAAAGGGCAGGCCCAGCGTGACATTCACACCGCCCGCGAAATCCAGCGTCTTGATCGGGATCAGCGCCTGATCGTGATACATCGCAACCGCCACATCGTATCGCGCCCGCGCAGCGGCATGAAACATCGTGTCGGCAGGCAGGGGGCCGGTGATCGCCAACCCTTCGGCGCGCAGATCGTCCAGCAGCGGCGCGATCCAGTCCAGTTCCTCGGTCCCCATGCTGCCACCTTCGCCGGCATGGGGGTTCAGGCCCGCAACGGCAATGCGCGGCGCGGCCAGGCCGAAATCGCGGATCATCGCGGCATGGGTGATGCGGATGACCTGCGCCAGCCCGGTGGGCGTCAGCGCCTGAGGCACGTCCCTCAACGGAATATGAATGGTCGCAGGCACCACGCGCAGCGCATCGCAGGCCAGCATCATCACCACATCCGCACCACCCGCCAGCGCGGCCAGGTATTCGGTATGGCCGGGGTAGGCGAAGGCGGCCCCGTCTTTCAGCGCCTTTTTGTTGATCGGCGCGGTGCACACGGCGCTGGCTTCCCCCGATTGCACAAGGTCCACCGCGCGGGCGATCACGTCGATCACGCCCTGTGCATGGGCCGGGTCGGGCTGTCCGGGTGTGGCGGGGCCGGGAAACGCATGGCGCAGCACCGGCAGGCCCTGTGTCATGGCGGCGGGTGCATCAGCGGGGGCGTCGATCTCGCAAATCGGCGTATCGTCGGGCAGCTGGCGCGGATCACCGATCCAGAAGAACGGCAGGCTGTCGCGGAGCTGCTCCCACGCGCGGGCCGCCGTTTCTGGACCGATGCCCGCTGGTTCGCCGCAGGTCAGCGCGACCGGGGCAATCGGCCGGTCGGTCATTGCTGAACGATGCGGGCGTCGGCGCGCAGCCTGTCAAGGTAGCGTTGAGCATAGGATTCCAGCCGCTGCGCGCGCAACTGGTTGCGCACCTGGTCGCGGTCCACCTCTTCGCCCAGATCGGGGGTGCGGCTGCACAGCATAAGGAACACCAGCGTCTGCCCATTCGCGCGGGTCAGCGTGGTCGAGACCTCGTTGGCATCCAGCTTGGCCAGTTCCAGAGCGATATCCTGCGGGATTTCCGAGGGCGCGCGCGAGTCACGCTCGAGCACCTGAGGCGGCTGACCCTTGGCCACGCCATAGAGGTCATCACAGGTATCGACCTGCGAGCGGATCCTTGCCGCGCGCGCAAGAGCGGCCTCGCTGCGCCCCCCGTCGATGTAATAGGCGGCGTATTCGATTTCCGAATAGGTCGGGGCCTGCACATCGGTTTCCTCGATGGCGCGCAACTGAAACAATGCCACGGCCCCGTCCAGCGGCAGCGGATCGGTCACATCGCCCGGCGCCAGCGCCAGGATCACCGGGCGCAACTGCGCGGGCAGCTCGGCCAGCGCGATCCAGTCCATCCGACCGCCACGGTCGCGCGTCGAGGCGGCGGAAAAGCGCCGCGCCTCGGCGGAGAACGCATCGGTCGAGGTGATCTGGCTGATCCGTTCGGCGCGCTGCATCACCGCCTGCATCTCGGGCGGCGGGGCGGGCATGATGATCTCGGACAGCAGAACCCGGACCGAGCTGCTGCCGGATATGGAGTTCAGGGCGCGGTCGATCTCGGAATCGGTGATCTGCACGCGGCCGGCGAACCGCGACCGCACCACTTCGCGCCAGAGCACGCCGTTGCGGACGAAATCGCGGAACGTTTCCTCGGACACGCCGCCGCCTTCCAGCGCGCGCAGGAACTCCTCGGGCGACATGTTGGCACGCGCGGCGAATTCCTCGTATCCCGCGTCCAGCCCTTGCTGCGTCACCTCGACACCTGCGTCCCGGGCCGCCTCGATCTTGAGCCGCTCTTCGATCAGTTGCTCGCGGGCCAACTCGCTTGCATTGCCGGGCGCGCGGAACAGGCGAAGCATCTGTTCGCGCTGTTCCAGCTCGTATCCGGTGATCGCCGTGTCGTTGACGGTGATGACCGGGGCAAAAAGGTTTTGGGCCTGCGCCGCAAGCGGGGCGCCCAGCAGGGCAGTGGCGGCGGTCAGGGCCAGGGCGAGGGCAGGGGCGATCCGGCTGATCTGTGGTTTCATGTCGTGTTAGTTCCTGCAGGTGCGGGTGTAACTGTTGTCAAAGCCCTGACCGGAAAAGCCAAGAAGCCCGACGGTGATCCCAAGGTCCGTCGACGGATCGACGATAGAGGAAGAGGTGAAGCGGCGCGAGAGCGAAAGGTTCACCTCGACGCATTCGTTGCGGTATTGCAAGCCAAGCCCCGCCTCTGCCGTTTGGTCGCTGCTGACGTCGTAACGCCAATTGGCGGTGCCCGTCCAGTGTCGCGACAGCCGGTAGCTGCCATCGACGGACCATTCCGAAACGGAGTCGTTGCGGTTTTCCGCCGCATCGGCGGCCAGCCAGACATAGGACGCGCCCAGCCCCAGATCGGGTCTGATCCATGCGGCGCGCGCCTCGGCCTTGGACAGGCCGAAGTCATGGTTGAACAGGGTTCGGCTGGTCAGGGCCAGACCGTCAGGGGTGACATACTGCCCGGCCACCAGCAGGTTCGAGCTGGTGCCGTCCAACCCCGAGGTCAGTGTGAAATCGGGATCGGCATCCTGGCGCAGCACATGGCCCAGGGTCAGCGCGACGCGGCGTCCATTGCTGTCCAGCCGCGACCAGTTGATGCCATAGGCGGCTGATGCACCACGCTCGCGCCGGTCTGCGGCCGGAAAGCGCGACAGCGACAACAGGTTGCCCTCGTCAAACTCGACCCGCGTGCTTTCGTCATTGGCGATGTTTGGCCGGTCGCCGCCGACCCAGCCGATCATGGCCACGGGTTCCAGTATCTGCGTGATCCCGTTGCCGCCGTACTTCACCATCGGCCAGCGCAGGGTCAGACCCGCGCGCGGGGTCGCCTGCCCGGCGGTGCGGTCGCGGGTGCTGTCCTGCCGGGTGCGAAACGTGTCGACGGTCAGCCCGGTTTCCAGACGCGCCAGCACGCCGCCCGGCAGGGTCCAGTCGCGCAGCCATGCGAGATCGGCCTCGGCCCGCCCGACATCGCGGCCCAGCACGTCCACATCGGAATAGCGGCGGTGGCCATGCGCCTCGAACCCCATGCGCAGCTCGCCACCCAGCCCTCTGGGAAACAGCCGCCGTTCATAGCGCAGATCGCCGATGATCGTGGGAATATCCGAGTTCTCCTCGCCATCGCGCAGGGTGCGATAGGTGATCAGGCTGGCGTTGGCATATTCGTCGCGCCGGACCCGCGTCAGCGCGATCTCGCTGTCCAGCCGGTCCTTGTCGGAATACCCGTAGTCGACCAGATAGGCCTTGTCGGTTACCGCCTCGATATCAAAGCTGAGCGTAACCCCGCGCCGCAGGTCGAACGCGCCTTCGGCAAAGACGTAGCCGCGGTTTTCGGGGCGCAGGGTATCGTCGGACCATGCGCCGGTGACTTCCAGATCGCCGTTGCGAAACGCCTGACGATAGCGGAGTTCCAGCGTCTTGCTGTCGGCAGAGATGAAGGGCGTGATCGTCAGGTCGCGGTGATCGCCGATGCGGATGAAATACGGGATGCGGATTCCCACGCCCAGTTGCGAATCCTGGCTGAGCGACGGAATCATGAAGCCGGTGGCGCGTTTCAGCGTCGGATCGGGCAGGCGCAGGCGCGGCAGCCACAGGATCGGCACGTCGAGCACGCGCAATTGCGCCTGATCGAAATAAATCTGGTTTTCCTGCTGGTCATGTATCGCCCGGCGCGCCCTGATCTGCCAGATCGGAGGCGTGTCGCTGGCGCAGACCCGGCACGAGGTCGCCGCCACCTTGTACAGCTGCGTATACCGCCCGCCCACGCGGTCGATGCGGTTGGCGGCCAGCTGCACGCGGTCCTCCAGCACAAGCCGCGCACCGCGCAGCAACCCGTTGCGCAGGTCTGCGTCCAGCGCCCCGGCATCGGCCAGGATCATCGCGTTGTCCCCCTCGATCAGCATGATCGGGCCATCGAGCGTCAGCCTGTCGGCGTCAGGATCGTAGGTGATGCGCTGCGCGGTGATCCGGGTCGTATCATACAGCGCCTCGACATTGCCCTCGGCCATCAGGCGGCCGTCGGCGGTCACTGAAACGCGGTCGGCCACCAGCACGGCGGCGGGGCGTCGCGCGTCCTGTGCGGCGATGGGCAGAACGGTGGCAAGCATTACGCCAAGGGCAAGGATCAGGGCGCGCATCAGCCCTCCTCAAGGATCAAAAGCAGGCCAAGCCCCAGCAACAGCGCAGCCACGGGAGGGGCCCAGGCCGCTAGCAGTATGGGTATCTGACCGTTCTCCCCCAATATCTGCGCGAAATTTCGGATGTAATAAAGCGAAAAGCCCAGCACCACCGCCGACAGCACCGCCACGCCGGCACGCCCGGCCCGCGCGTGGCGCATGGTGAAGGACGCGCCGACCAGCAGCATGGCCACCAGAAACAGCGGTCTGGCGAGTTCCATCTGGAACCACATGGCATGGCGGCGCGCGGAAAATCCGGCCTCTTCGAGTTGCGCGATATAGGCCGGCATGTCCCAGACCGAGATCACCGACGGATCGCCAAAGCTGTCGCGGATCCGGTCCAGCGTCAGGCTTGAGGGCACGCGCAGCGTGTCGTGCCGGGCTGCTGTCGCCTCGGGGTTCAGGCCCGCCACAAGGGGCCAGACCTTGGCATCGGTCAACTCCCACGCGCCGGGGGTCAGCCGGGCGCTGCGCGCCTCGATCCGGCGCTGGGGACCACCGCCCGGGGCAAAGGCGATGAACGTGACCTCGTAAAGCACCGTGCCATCGGGATTGGCGCGGGCGGCGCGGATCACGGTCTGGCCCGTTTCGTTGCCCTGCCGCAGCCACAGCCCTTCGGCCGAGATCGAGAACGCCTCGCGCCCGCCGCTCTGGTACCGTTCCTGCAATTCGCCGTAGCGTTTCGAGGTGGCCGCCACGATCGGGTTCAGCATGCCCACCATCAGCCCGCCGATCAGCAGCGCCACCGTCACCGGGGCCAGCAGGGCGCGCAGCGAGGATCGACCCGCCGCCCGTGTCACCACCAGCTCGGACGACCGCGCCAGGCCCAGGAACATCGCCACCGTGGCCAGGATCATGATCAGCGGCATGATGCCGTAGATCCCCTCGGGCGCGTTCAGCAGCGTCAGTTCCAGCACCGCGCCAAAGCTGATCCCGGTGTCGCCAAAACGGCGCAGCTGCTCGACCAGATCGATGAGCACCAGCAGCAGAAGGAACACCCCAAGAACGCCGGCAAAGAACAGTGCGAATTTGCGCGCGAAATAGAAATGCAGGATCATGCCGCCGCCCCCGCACGGTTGGGCCGTCGCGGCCGCGCGACAAACCACAAAAGCCCGGCCGCCACGCTCAGGCCGAACACCACCGGCAGGTAGAGCAGCGGCCAAAGCCGTGGATCCTGTTGCACCGGGTCGGTCACCAGCCCTTCGATCAACTTGACCACGACCAGCAGCACCAGCGCGCCCATGATCTGCCGCCAGACGCCAAAGCGCGAAAACCCGCCGACCAGCAGCGTGGCAAAGCCGATCAGCGCGGCGACCACGCATAACAAGGCTTGCGCCATGCGGCTGTGCAGTTCCTCGGTCACGTCGCCCCTGTCAAAGCCACGGTCGCGCAACACGCCGCTGAAATCGGCCAGAAACGCATGGGTCGGTATGTCGCGCACGCGCAGGCGCGGGTCCTGCGCGCGCTCCATCAGGGCGCTGATATCATAGGTGAAATCGCTGAAATGCGTGGTCAGCAATTGCTGATCGGCGTTGCGCAGGGTCTGGGCCAGACCATCGACCATCACCAGCCGCGCACCGTCGCCGTCATTGACCAGATAGGCCTGTGCCGCCGTATAGGTCACCGTGCGGGCCGGGTCGCGCCTGTCCGACAGGAACAGGCCTTGCAGGGCGCCATCTGCGTCGATTTCGCGGATATAGAAGGTGATGCCCTGGGTCGGGTGCAGGAACGTGCCCTCGGTCAGGAACCGCGAGGTGACGTTGCGCGCCACCTCGGCCTCGCGCAGTTGCAGCTGCGACAGGCTGGCAGGCACCAGCAGATGGGTCAGGACCGACATCATCAGCGCCACGCCAAGGCCGAACACCAGCACAGGACGCGCCAACCGCCAGGGGCTGAACCCGGTGGCCTGCATCACCACAAGCTCGCTTTCGCTGCTCAGGCGGTTGGTGACATAGACCGACGCGGCAAAAGCCGCCATCGGCAGCACCAGCCGGATCACGTTGGGCAGCGTCAGCGCAGTGAATTCCAGAAACACGAAGGCGGTCTGCCCGTCGCCGATCAGCCGGTCGAACAGGCGCACCGCCTGGTTGATCCAGTAGATCGACACCAGAACGACCGCAAAGAACCCAAACAGCACAATCAGCTGCGACAGCACATATCTGTCGAATCGTGACACCAATCCCCCTCGGGCACGTTCAGAATGGTCTGTTGTTAGCCCATCGCCGGGGCGGCGAAAACTGCTATCTGGTCAATGGGGCAGGGGCGCGCTAGGACTCGGGCCAGCACAGTATCAAGGGGACAGACATGACCACGCCGCAGACCATCCGTTTCGCCGCCACCGATCTCGATGCGATTGCCGGGGCGCAGGGCCGCGTCGCGGTGGCCGTGACACCCGAAGGCAAGATGGACCCCGGCGCGCGCCGGGTGAACCGGCTGGCCAAGGGCGCGCTGGCGCGGCTGGTGGAAACCACGCGTTGGGAAAAGGCCAAGCCGGGCGATGTGATCAGCCTTGCCATGCCGGTGGGTTTCGAGGCCGAGGCGCTGGACGTGATCTGCCTGCCGCGCCGCCCGTCTGTCGATCAGGCCCGCCGCGCCGGTGCGGAACTGGCCAAGGTGCAGGGCGGCAAGCCGCTGCTGGTGCTGCTGGGGGCCACCACCCGGCCCGAGCATGTGGCGCTGGGTCTGGCCTTGCGCGCCTATGCGTTCACCGACCATCGCACCAGCGACAAGGACGATGACACCAGCCCCGAGGCCACCGTGATGGTGTCGAAACCCGACGAGGCGCAGGCCGCCGCCGCACCTCTGCTGGCCGTGGCCGAGGGCGTGTTCTTTACCCGCGATCTGGTGAACGAGCCCGCCAACATCCTGACAACCACAGAATTCGCCGATCGTCTGACCGAAATGCAATCGCTGGGCCTGACCGTCGAGGTGCTGGAAGAAAGCGACATGCAGGCCCTTGGCATGGGCAGCCTGTTGTCGGTGGGTCAGGGCAGCGACAGCCCGTCAAAGCTGGTGGTGATGCGCTGGGACGGCGGCGCAGCGGGCGAGGCACCGCTGGCGCTGGTCGGCAAGGGCGTGGTGTTCGACACCGGCGGCATCAGCCTGAAACCGGCGGCCGGCATGGAAGACATGACCATGGACATGGGCGGGGCCGGTGTGGTCGCGGGCGTGATGCGCGCGCTGGCGCTGCGCAAGGCCAGGGCCAATGTCGTGGGCCTTGTGGGGCTGGTCGAAAACATGCCCTCGGGCAATGCCACGCGTCCCGGCGACGTGGTGAAATCCATGAAGGGCGACACGATCGAGGTGATCAACACCGACGCCGAAGGGCGTTTGGTGCTGGCCGATGTGATGTGGTACGCGCAGGAAAAATTCAGCCCGCGCGGCATGATCGACCTGGCCACCCTGACCGGGGCCTGCATCATCGCGCTGGGGCACGAGAACGCGGCGGTGTTTTCCAACAATGACGATCTGGCGGGGCAATTCCTGAAGGCCGCGCAGGCCGAGGGCGAAGGCGCATGGCGTCTGCCGCTGGGCAAGGCCTATGACGACCTGATCAAAAGCCCGATTGCCGACATGAAGAACGTGGGCGGGCGCACCGCCGGGTCGATCACCGCCGCGCAGTTCCTGCAACGGTTCGTTAAGGACGACTGCGCCTGGGTGCATCTGGACATCGCGGGCGTCACGCGCACGCCGAGCGACAGCGCCTATGCCGCCAAGGGCGTCAGCGGCTGGGGCGTGATGGCGCTGAACCGGCTGATCGCCGACACGCTGGAAGGCTAGGCCGGGCCGTGGGTGCCGCGTTCTTCTATCACCTGACGCACAGCCCGCTGGAGCGCGCGCTGCCCATGCTGCTGGACCGGTCGCTGGGCAATGGCTGGCGGGTGTCGGTGCGCGGCACGGACCCTGCGCGCATGGACTGGCTGGACCAGAAGCTGTGGCAGGGGGCCGAGGATGGCTTTCTGCCGCACGGTCTGGCCGGTGGGCCGCATGACGCGCTGCAACCCGTGCTGCTGACCTGCGCGGCGGATGCCCCGAACGATCCAGCCTGCCTGATGTCGGTGGACGGGGCCGACGTGGCCCCGGACGAGGTGCAGCGGCTGGAGCGGGTGTGCATCCTGTTCGACGGCAATGACGAGCGCGCGCTTGCCGCCGCGCGGGTGCAATGGAAGTCCCTGACCGATGCGGGCTGCCCCGCGCAATACTGGTCGGAAGCATCCGGGCGCTGGGAAATGAAGGCGCAAAAGGCCTGACGCGGGCGCGCACCGCCTGAACAGACCGCCCATCTGTTCCGGAAATTCCCGCCTTGCGTGGGTCCGGCTGTGGCCATTTACTGTGAGGTGTGTCCAGAAAGCAGGAACTTCATGCCCACACCCGTTGATCCCGAAGACGTCCTGCGCCTGCCGCTCGTCGCCAATCTGGCCACTTGCGCGGCCGACGGCGCGCCGCGCAACGCCCCGGTCTGGTTTCACTGGGAAGACGGGGCCTTGTTCATGCTGTCGGACGAGGGCGCAAGTTCGGTGCGCAGGATCGGGCATGACTCGCGCGTGGCCGTGGAAATCGTCGATTACGACAACACGCAGGGCCTCATGCGCCATGTCGGTCTGCGGGGCCGCGCCACGGTCATGCCGATGGACCGCGCCTTGTTCCGGCGGCTGCTGACCCGCTATCTTGGGCCCGATGAAACCGCATGGAACCCGTGGTTCCTTGAAAACATCGCGCGTATCAGCGATCCCAAGGGCCGTCTGATCCGGCTGATGCCGGAAAGCATATTCACCAATGATGTCAGCTTCTTTCGCACCGGGCCAAGGCTTGCTAGCGCGTCAGCACCAGCGCACCGTCGGTGATCTCGATCTTGGAATAGCGGTTGAGGTAACTCATCCCCATCAGCGAAATGCGCATCTCGCCATCGTTGACGAATGCCCGCACGCCGCGATCCTCGATCGGGCCGATGGACAGGCTGTCCAGCCGCACGGGCGCGGTGGCAACGGGGCCATTGGCGCTGTAGGCGCGACCCGAAAAGATCATGTCCTCGGGCCGGATGCCGGCGGCCTCGGCGTCCTGTTTGCTCAGCACGATCTCGGTAGCGCCGGTGTCCACGACGAACAGGGTGGGGTGGCCGTTGATCTGTGCGGTCATGTAGTAATGCCCGTCCTGCGCGCGCGGCAGTTCGATCCGGCCCTCGCCGGCCATCACCGACTGCTGTGGCATCACCGTGCGGCGGATATCTCCCCACAGGCCGACCGTCGCAATCACCCCCACAAAGATCAGCCCCCAGACCATCGCGTGTTGCAGGGTCTTGCCCAGTGCATTGCGGTTTTGCGCAATGAACCAGAACGTGATCGCTGCACCCAGCAGGATCAGGTAGAACAGGTTACCAAGTTGGATATCGCTCATCTTCGGTGCCTCGTGGCGCGCATCGCCTTGATATAGGCGGGCAGGGCAGGCGCGGCAACCGCGCTAGCCGGCAAAGCCGAAGGCGCGCAGCCCGTCCAGCACGAACTGCACCGACAAAGCGGCCAGCAGCATGCCCAACAGGCGCGTGACCACGTTGATCCCGGTCTTGCCCAGTGCACGTTCCAGCAGCCCGGCCCCCAGGAAAAGCACCAGCACGATGGCCAGCACCGCCAGCATCACGCCCAGCGTGGCGGCCAGCCCCTCGATCCCCGGGTTCTGCCCCGACAGCAGGATGACCGAGGCAATCGCCCCCGGCCCGGCGATCAGCGGAATAGCCAGCGGAAAGACCGACGGATCGGGGCCTTCATCCTCGTCCGCCTGACCCTCGCGGCGCTTGGTGCGGCGTTCGAACAGCATGTCGAGTGCGGTCAGGAACAGCAGCACACCGCCCGCGATGCGGAACGCGGGCATCGAGATACCGACAAAGCCCAGCACCGCCTCGCCGAAGGCGGCGAACAGGCACAGGATCAGCGCCGCGATGATGCAGGCGCGCAGGGCGATGGCCCGCCGCGCCCTGGCCGTCATCCCCTGGGTCAGCGCCACGAACAGCGGCGTCAGGCCGATCGGGTCGATGATCACGAACAGCGTGACAAAGGCGGTGATGAAAAATGCGGAGTCCATGGCAGAGGGTTTAGGGGCTGGCCGCGGCTTTTGCCAGAGCGGCCTAGCCTTGCTGCGCCACGTCCAGCCTTTCCTGCGCCTTGGCCCACATCGCCTCGGCGCGTTCCAGACCGTCCATCACCTCGGCGTATTTCTTGTTCCAGACCTCAAGCTCGCCCAGGCGCCCGTCGTCGTACAGGGTCGGATCGGCCAGCTTTTTCGCCAGCTTGTCGCGCATGCCTTCGATCTTGGTCACGCGCTCCTCGCATTTGCGCAGCTCGGAGCGCAGGGCCAGGATCTCGTCGCGGGTGGCGCGCTTCTTTTCGGCCTTGGGCTTTTGCGCCTTGGGCGGGGCATCGGGCGTCAGCAGCATCTTGCGATAGGATTCAAGATCCTCCTCGTAAGGGCGCACCGCGCCATCCTTGACCAGCCACAGCCGGTCGGCCACCAGCGACAGAAGGTGCATGTCGTGGCTGATCAGGATCACCGCGCCGGTATAGGCATTCAGCGCCTCGACCAACGCCTCGCGGCTTTCGATGTCCAGATGGTTGGTCGGTTCGTCGAGGATCAGCAGATGCGGCGCATCGATGGTGGCCAGCAGCAGCGACAGCCGCGCCTTTTGCCCGCCCGACAGGCGGCCGACCTGCGATTCGGCCTGATCGGCGCCAAGGCCAAACCCCGCCAGCCGCGCGCGCAGCTTGGGCGGCATCACGTCGGGCAGGGCGCGGGCCAGATGCTGCAGCGGCGTTTCGTCGATGTGCAGCTCGTCCACCTGATGCTGGGCAAAGAACCCGATGCGCAGCTTGGACGACTGGTGCATCTTGCCCTCCATCGGCGCCAGACGGTCCGACAGCAGCTTGGCCAGTGTCGATTTGCCCTGACCGTTCTTGCCCAGCAGGGCGATCCGGTCGTCCTGATCGATGCGCAGGTCCAGCTTGCGCAGCACAGGCACGCCATCGTACCCGACGCTGACGCCTTCGGTGGCCAGAATGGGCGGCGACAGTTCCTCGGGCACGGGGAACGTGAACACCGTGCGGGCCGCATCCTCTGGCGCGCGGATGGTTTCCATCTTTTCCAGCATCTTGACCCGGCTTTGGGCTTGGCGCGCCTTGCTGGCCTTGGCCTTGAAGCGATCCACGAAGGATTGCAGATGCGCGCGGCGCGCGTCCTGTTTCTTGGCGGCGGCAGCTTGCAGGGCGCGCTGTTCGGCGCGCTGGCGGGCGAACTGGTCGTAGTTGCCGGTGTAATAGGTCAGCCGCCGCTCATCGAGATGCAGGATCGACCCCACGGCGCGGTTCAGCAGCCCGCGATCGTGGCTGATGATGATCACCGTGTGGGGATAACGCGCCAGATAGCTTTCCAGCCACAAGGCGCCTTCAAGGTCCAGATAGTTGGTCGGTTCGTCCAGCAGCAGCAGGTCGGGCTGCGCGAACAGCACACCGGCCAGTGCCACGCGCATCCGCCAGCCGCCCGAAAAGGCGCTGCACGGCATGCGCTGCTCCTCGGCATCGAAGCCCAGTCCGCGCAGGATCGCGCTGGCCCGCCCCTCGGCCGACCAGGCGTCGATGTCGGCCAGACGGGTCTGAACGTCGGCGATGCGGGTCGGATCTGTCGTGGTTTCGGCCTCGGCCATCAGCTCGGCACGCTCGGTATCGGCGGCCAGCACGGTGTCGATCAGCGAGACCTCGTTGCCCGGCACCTCTTGCGCCACGCCGCCCACACGCGCGCCCGAGGGCAGGGTGATGCTGCCGCCCTCAAGCACAAGCTCGCCGCGGATCAGCCGGAACAGCGTGGTCTTGCCGGCCCCGTTACGCCCGATCAGGCCGACCTTGTGGCCATCGGGAATGGTGGCGCTCGCGCCTTCGAAAAGCGGGCGGCCTTCGACCGAATAGGTGATATCTGAAATCTTCAACATGCGCGCCCTTTAGCAGAGGGTTTGCGCCTCTGCCAGAGGCAGCGCACTTGCACCCGTGCGGTTCCCGGCCTACCCATTGCGGGCAACAAGGAACGCCCCGCCACCATGACCCTGCCGAAAAAACCGTCGCTTCTGACGCTGATCCTGCTGACCGCAATCAGCGTGCTGTCGCTGAACCTGTTTCTGCCCTCGCTCAGCCGGATCGCGGCCGAGTTCGAGGCGGATTACGCCCTCGTGTCGCTGTCCATCGGCGGGTATCTGGCGGTGTCGGCGGTATTGCAGGTCATCATGGGGCCGCTGTCGGACATGTACGGGCGCAGGCCGGTGCTGCTGGCGGGGCTGGGGATCTTCATCGTCGCCTCGATCGGGTGCCTGCTGGCGCAGGATATCTGGGTGTTCCTGGGGTTCCGCTTGCTGCAAAGCACGGTGGTCTGCGCCATGGTGATCAGCCGCGCGGTAGTGCGCGACATCGCCCCCGCCGATCAGGCCGCGCGCCTTTTGGGGCTGATCGGCACGGCGATGGCGCTGGCCCCGCTGCTGGGGCCGGTTCTGGGCGGCGTGCTGGACCAGCTTTTCGGCTGGCGGGCCAGCTTTGCGGCCTTTGTGCTGATGGGGGTGGGGCTGTTCGCGCTGACCTGGGTGGACCTGCCCGAGACCAACACCATGCGCAATCCCAGCTTTACCGCGCAGTTCCGCAGTTACCCCGAGTTGCTGGGCGTTCCGCTGTTCTGGGCGCATTGCGGCGCGCTGGTGTTCTCGGTCGGCGGGTTCTACGCCTTTCTGGGCGGCGCGCCGCAGGTGGCCGAGGCACAGTTCGGCATGACGCCTGCCCTTGTCGGGGTTGGCATGGGCAGCATTTCGGCCGGGTTCATGCTGGGCAACTACCTGACGGGTCGGCTGTCGGGGCGGGTGGCGCTGTCGCGCATCGTTCTGGCAGGGCGCTGGCTGGCGCTGATCGGGCCGGGCATTGGCGTGGCACTGTTCGCGCTGGGGGCGGACAGCGCGCTGCTGATGTTCGGCTGCGTGATGTTCATCGGGCTGGGCAACGGGCTGACCATTCCGGGCGTCAATGCCAGCGTCATGTCCGTCGCCCCGCATCTGGCGGGCAGCGCATCGGGCCTGTCGGGCGCGCTGACGCTGGGCGGCGGAGCGGCATTGACGGCGATTTCGGGCCTTGTCGTCGGCGGCACGGGCGGGGCGGCGGCGCTGCTGTCGCTGCTGGTGGTGGTCTCGGCGCTGGCGCTGATCTCGGCCAGCTATGCCTACCGGATCGAGGCGCGCATGGCGCTTGGCTGACAGATGGATCCGGGGTGGCTTTTCAACCCCGTACAGCCATGCTAAGGCCCGGCCGAACCCACATCGGCGGCGGCATCGGGTCGCGGCCACACCCAGACAGGACGACATAAAATGGCCATTCAGCGCACATTCTCGATCATCAAGCCCGACGCCACCGCGCGCAACCTGACCGGCGCGATCAACGCCAAGCTTGAGGCCGCAGGCCTGCGCATCGTCGCGCAAAAGCGCATTCACCTGACCCCCGCGCAGGCCGGTGTGTTCTACGAAGTGCACAAGGAACGCCCGTTCTACGGCGAACTGTGCGAATTCATGGCCTCTGCCCCGATCGTGGTGCAGGTGCTGGAAGGCGAAGACGCCATTGCCAAGAACCGCGAAGTCATGGGCGCCACCAACCCCGCCGACGCTGCCGAAGGCACGATCCGCAAGGAATTCGCCCTGTCGATCGGCGAGAACTCGGTTCACGGCTCGGACGGCGAAGACACCGCCGCGGCCGAGATCGCCTATTTCTTCTCGGGCCTCGAACTGGTGGGCTGAGCCCGTCTTTCAGCGCTGACGGACCATACCGCCGCCCCGAAAGAGGGCGGCGGTTTTCGTTCGGGGCGGGCAACACGGAAACTTCCAGAGTTTCAGTGCCGATTTCTTCTTGAAGAAATCGCTATGTGCCGCGCGGCTTCCGATGCAATCCATGTGCCTCGAGGAAAGTCGCCAGATCGCGCGGCAGGCTGTCATCGGCAAGCGCTGCGGTCTGCGCCTTCAAGGCGTCGAACCGGGCGCGCAGGGCAATTTTCTCCTCTCCCTTGCAATCGTTCCACGGACGGCCCTGCAACGCCATGACCAGCACATAGTAGCCGATGAAATGCGGCCGCACCCCGGTGGCCAGCATCCGCGCATAGGCCGCATCGGCCCCCAGCGCGCGCAGATCTTCGGCGCTGTGGATGCCCGCGCGGGCGCATTGCGCCTCGAACGCCGGGCCAAGGTTGCGAATGCTGGAAACCGGCGTGCTCATCGCTTACCCCCCGACGATCCAGCCCACGGCGTAAGCCACCACCGCGCAGATCGTACCGACCAGCACGGTTTCCCCCACGCAGCGCAGCAGCCGCTCGCCCGTCGCGCTCCAGCGCAGCAGGCCCAGGGCTGTCAGCGCCAGAAAGGTCGACAGCACCGACAACGCGAAGGTGCCGGCAACAGGCTCCAGCAGGAAATACGGCACCAGCGGCACCACGCCGAACACCACGAAGCTGGCAAAGGTCATCATCCCGTTCAGCGCCGGGGTATCCTCGGCCGGGTCGGACATGCCGATGCCATAGGTCATCACCAGATCGGCCATGAAATCGGGATGGCGCGCGATGATCGTTGCGGTGTCCCGGGCATCGGCCAGGGGCAGGCCGCGCCGGCGCAGGATGTCGATCAGCCCCGCGCGCTCGTGCTCGGGGTCGCGGGCGATGTCGTGGCGCGCAGTATGGCGACGCGCGTGATACAGGTCTGCCTGACTGCGCGCGGACAGGAACTCGCCCAGCCCCATGCTGACGCCATCGGCAAACAGGTTCGCCAGCCCGAAGACCAGCACAGCCAGCGCGCCGATCTGGGCCACGCCATCAGCCGCTGCCCCGGCAAAGCCCGCGACGATGGCAAATGTGGTCACGATGCCGTCATTGCCGCCATAGACGATCTGTTTCAGAAACTCCTGAACGCGCCCCAGCTTGTGCGCTGTCTGACGCTGGTTCTGCCCATCCATCGCGGCCTCCGTCGCGCATATGTGGCCAGCATATACCGCCAAGGGCAGGGCGCAATACCATGGGAGAGTGGAACACCGGCAGGTTACTCGTTATCGCACGATACCGGTTTGACGCCACGCACCCGACCTGCCTCGGGCCGATTATAGCACCAACTTGTAAACACAATGTAGGCAAATCCGCGGCCATAGGGTCACATGCCCGTCGGCTGGCAATTCCCGTCACGCGCGCCTATAGTCAAGGGGACTCAAACGACAGGACACCGCACGTGCGCGATCTGAAAATCCCCGAGCAACGCCACCCCGAAAAGGCGCATCGCCCCGACAATGCCCAGCCGCGCAAGCCTGACTGGATCAGGGTCAAGGCGCCCACATCCGACGGCTATCGCAAGACTCGTGACATCATGCGCGAGCACAAGCTGGTGACGGTCTGCGAAGAGGCCGGGTGCCCCAATGCCGGTGAATGCTGGAGCCAGGGGCACGCCACCATGATGATCATGGGCGACATCTGCACGCGCGGCTGCACCTTCTGCAACATCGCCACCGGCAAGCCGCAGACGCTGGACGCGTTCGAGCCGGGCCGCGTGGCCGATGCAGTGCAGAAACTGGGGCTGAACCACGTGGTGATCACCAGCGTGGACCGCGATGATCTGGAGGACGGCGGGGCCGAGCATTTCGCCCAGACCATCCGCGCCATCCGCCACCGCAGCCCCGGCACGACGATCGAGATCCTGACGCCCGACTTCCTGAAATGCGCCCCCGAGGTGCTGGAGGTCGTGGTGGCCGCCAGACCGGACGTGTTCAACCACAACCTGGAAACCGTGCCCGGGCTTTACCCCGGGGTGCGGCCGGGTGCGCGCTATTTCCACAGCCTGCGCCTGCTGCAACGGGTCAAGGAACTGGACCCGACCATGTTCACCAAATCCGGCATCATGGTGGGTCTGGGCGAGGACCGGCAATCGGTGCATCAGGTGATGGAGGACATGCGCGCCGCCGATATCGATTTCCTGACCATCGGGCAGTATCTGCAACCGACGCCGAAGCATCATGCGGTGGATCGGTTCGTGACTCCCGAAGAGTTTGCTGCCTATGAAAAAGCGGCCTATGGCAAGGGGTTCCTGATGGTTTCGGCCACACCGCTGACGCGGTCATCCTATCACGCGGGCGACGATTTTGCGCGGCTGCGGGAAAACCGACTGAAAAAGCTGGGACGGGCCTAGGCATCCGCACGACGCTGCGCGTAGGGTGGGCAAGATTGCCAACCCGACCGGAGCGTTGCGATGCTGACAGACCCCTACGGAAACCCGCTGCACACCGAAAGCGCGCAGGCCGCTGACGCCTATAACGTGGCGCTTTACGTCTATCTGGATGCGCTGCCGGGGGTCGAGGATGCGCTGGACCGTGCTCTGGCCGCCGATCCGCAGTTTGTGCAGGCCTGGGTGCTGAAAGCGCGTAATGCGCAGGTCTTTGCCCGCATGGACGAGGCGCGCGACAGCATCGCCCGCGCCATGCAGGTGGCGCCGGTCCTGCCTGCGCAGGCTGCCGCCCATGTGGCGATCTTCGATCACCTGATCCATGGCCGCGCGGCACAGGGCTATGCCATGATCCGCGCGCATCTGCTGGACTATCCGCGCGACACGCTGGTGGCGCAAAGCGTGCTTGGGGTGTTCTCGCTGATCGGCTTTTCCGGCCAGCCGGGGCGCGAGGCGGCGCATCTGGCCGTGGCCGAGCAACTGGCCCCGGCCTATGGCGATGACGGCTGGTTTCTGGGGCAACTGGCCTTTGCGCAGGTCGAGGTGGGGCAACTGGCGCAGGCGGAAACCACGATCGACGCCGCGATGGCCAAGCGTCCGCGGTCCGGGCACGGGGCGCATGTGCGCGCGCATCTGTTCTACGAGGCGGGCCAGACCGAACAGGGGCGCGATTACCTGTCGCGCTGGATGGCGGAATACGCCCGCACGGGGCTGATGCACGGGCACAACGCCTGGCACGTGGCGCTGTGGTCGCTGGCCATGGGCGACACGGACGCGATGTGGGCCATAGCCGATACCGATCTGTCACCAGAGCGGGCCGAGGTGCCGCCTCTGAACCTGCTGACCGACCTGGCCTCGCTGCTGTGGCGGGCCGAGATGGCGGGCGTGACCGTCCCCCCTGCGCGTTGGGCGCAGGTGTCGGACTATGCCGCGCGCTGCTTTCCGTCCCCTGCGCTGGGGTTTGCCGACATTCACGCGGCCTTGGCCCATGCCATGGCCGGGCGCGACGAACCGTTGATCCGAATCCTTGAGGGGGCCGCCGGTCCCTCGGCCGATCTTGTGGCGCCTTGCGCGCGGGCGTTTCGCGCCATGGCGGCGCAGGATTGGGCGGGGGCCGAGGCGGCGATCCTGCCGGTGATGGCCGATCACGCGCGGCTCGGTGGCAGCCGTGCGCAGCGCGACCTGCTGGAATACACGCTGATGTCGGCGCTGATGCGGCAGGGCAAGACGGACGAGGCGCGCCGGCTTGGCATCATCCGCCGCCCGCTGACCGATCACCATCACGCAGTGGCGGGGCTATAGCGCCTTGAGATAGGCGGCCACCGACTCGCGATCCTCGGCGGTCAGCCGGGCAAAACTGCTGACGACCTTGGCCATCGACCCGCCCGCGCTGTCATAGTCGGGGGTGAAACCGGATTCGAGGTAATAGGCGATCTCGCCCGCGCTCCAGTCCAGTTGATCCGGCGCAATGCCCGGAATCCGACCCTTGCCCGAGGGGTTGGGCGCACCGCGCAGCCACTGGCTGCGGTCCATGCCCCCCAGCGCGTTGCGCGGTGTGTGACATTCGCCGCAATGGGCCAGAACCTCGACCAGATAGCGGCCTCGTTCGACCTGCTCGGTTTCGGGATCACTCAAAACCCAGTCGGGGTCGGCATAGAGCGTCTTCCACCCCCCCACCGCGCGGCGGATGTTGAAGGGGAAGCCGACGTCGTGGTCGCGGCTGGGCGTGGCATCCGCGGGCAGGGTGCGCAGGAACGCCACCAGATCGGCCATGTCCTGCGTCTGCATCCGCGCATAGCCGGTGTAGGGAAAGGCTGGGTAATAATGCGCGCCAGACGGAGACAGCCCGCGCATCACCGCGTTGGCCATATCAAGATCGGACCAGTCCCCGATGCCGTGCTGCGGGTCCATCGAGATGTTGGGCGCATGGAACGTGCCAAACTCACTGGGAAACGCCTGACCGCCTGCCAGGATAAGGGGATCGTCGCCGTCGGGGGCGGCATGACAGGACGCGCATCCCGCAGCCCAGAACACTGCCTCGCCCCGATCTGCATCGCCGGTAACCCCGGCCAGCGCATCCTCGGGCAGGGGGTCGGGCCGCGTGATCCACCAGGCGGCGCCAAGCCCCAGAAGACCCAGCACCGCCACCGTTGTCAAAATGAACCGCAAGGATCAGCTTTCAGGGGCGCGGTGGTTGTCATGGCACGCCTTGCAGGTGCCGCCGATCTCGCCCATCAGCGGGCCAAGAGCCTCTTGACCGTTGGCAACCGAGGCTTGCATGGCCTGTGCCGCCTCGCCGAAATCCGCCCATTTGGACGAGAAATCATCCATGTCTTCCCAGATCGAAGGCTGGGCGCGGGTGCCGTCGATGCTCATGTCGTCCGACCCTTCGGGCCAGTGCGGGCCCTGCTGGATCATCGACACCGCCACCAGCGTGTCAGCAGCCGATTGCGCGGCCTCGGCGTCGTATTCGCGCTGGCCCTGCGCCATGCTGCCGATGATGCCAAGGTTCAGCGCCATGATGCGAAACTGGCCCTGACGTGCCTTCAGCTCGGCGGAAAAATCCTGGGCAAAGCTGGGTGTTGCAAGAAGGCAGGCGGCGGTCAGCCCTGCAATTGTCATGGTCTTCATAGTGACGCTCCCTTTTGGCTCTTTGGCTGTACCTTCCAGCTTAACATCGCTTTTTTCATTGCATATGACGGTTTGGTGCAGTCACCAAAACGTGAGCGCGCGCAACCTACCGCATGAACCGCCCGCCGCCACTGTTGGGCGTCAGAACCTCGGGCCAGCCGAAAATCCATTCTATGCCCAAAAGGGCCAGGCACAGCCCAAGCACGATCAGCACCAGCTTGACGCGTTTCCAGCTTGGCGGGTGGCGTGCCCAACGGGCCATGCGCAAAAGGTGGATCATCTTGGTTGCGCTCGGTCTTGCTGATACGGGGTCATGCTGTAGTTTGGGCCGGAATCTGCCCGGGGATCAAGCCATGCGTGTCGTTCTTGTTGCATTGATGTTGTGCCTTGCGATGCCTGCGGCGGCACAGGACGATGATGCGGCGCTGCGGGCTGCCGAGCAGGATTTTGCCGAAGGCCGGTTTGACGAGGCCCTGTCGGTGATCGAACCTGCCGCGCGCGCAGGCGATCCGGTGGCGCAGACCTTGCTTGGCACGGCCTATGACACCGGGCAGGGCAAGGCGCAGTCGGCGTCGCTGGCGCAGGACTGGTTCACCCGCGCCGCCGATCAGGGCCATGGTCCTGCGCTACTGGCGCTGGGTCTGATCGCGCTGAACGGACGCGAGGGAGTGCCGCCCGATCCGCAGCTTGCGGCGGACTGGCTGAAACGGGCCATGGGGCAAGGTGTGCCCGATGCCTACCTGGCGCGTGCGCAGATGATGCTGGACGGCACCGGGGCACCGGCAAATCCGACCGCCGCCGCCGCACTGCTGCTGACCGCGCTGGATCTTGGTGCCCCGCAAGCCGGTCTGGCGCTGGCGGGGCTGTATATCGAAGGCACGGATCTGCCGCAGGACTATGCCCGGGCCCGCAGCGTCCTTGTCCGTGCTGCCCGAATGGGCGATGGCCCGGCGATGGCGCAACTGGCCGTGATGCACGAGCTGGGGCAGGGCGGCCCGGTCGATCCGGTGGCGGCCTTTACCCTCTATCAGGAAGCGGTCAGCCTGGGCGAGACCAGCGCGGCGGTGAACCTTGCGCTGTTCATGCAGCAAACCGACGGCTACTGGACCGATCCGCCGCTTGCCCATGCCTAGTACTACAGTTGCGGATATTGGAGATCTCTGATTCAACTCTATTCGAGGGAATGGGAGGGTTGGGTCATGACTGTATC
>NZ_JBHUDD010000038.1:0-33391 GCF_042677865.1 Lacimonas salitolerans
GCGGATCAAGGTCACCTCCCATTTGGCAACCTTGAATCACTTCGAAGCCGATATGGGAATCCTTAAACGTCAACAGACCCTAACATGAAAACCATCAAGCTGGCCGATGCGCAGGCCCTGCCGCTGTGGCGGCGTCCCACCACCTTGTTGTTCGCCATGGCTGTTGCCATGCCCATCGCCTTTGCCACGTGGTCGGCGCTGCTGAACAATTTCGTGGTCGAGGTGGCGGGTTTCGACGGGGCCGACATCGGCCTGCTGCATTCGATCCGCGAGATCCCGGGGTTTCTGGCCGTGGGTGTCATCGCGATCATCATTTTCGTGCGCGAACAGGTGCTTGGGCTGGTCTCGCTGATAATGCTGGGGGCAGCCACGGCGATCACCGCGTGGTTTCCCAGCTTGGGCGGCATCCTGACCATCACCATGCTCAGCTCGATCGGATTTCACTATTACGAAACCGTCAACCAGTCGCTGCAACTGCAATGGCTGCCCAAGGAGCGCGCGCCGCAGATGCTGGGCTGGCTGCTGGCAGCGGGGTCGGCGGCAACGCTGGTGGCCTATGGTCTGATCGTGCTGACATGGCGGGCGTTCGATCTGTCGTACAACCTTGTCTACCTCGCGTCGGGTGGCATCACCGTGCTGCTGGCCGTGTTCTGCCTGCTGGCCTATCCGCAGTTCGAGGCGCCAAACCCGCAGGTCAAGAAATTCGTCCTGCGCCGCCGTTACTGGCTGTACTATGCGCTGCAGTTCATGGCGGGGGCGCGGCGGCAGATCTTCATGGTCTTTGCAGGTTTCATGATGGTCGAGCATTTCGGCTTTGACGTGCATCAGGTTACCGCGCTGTTCATGATCAACCTGGTGATCAACATGGGGCTGGCCCCGCTGTTCGGTCGCGCCGTCGCCCGGTTTGGCGAGCGCAACACGCTGGTGTTCGAATATGCCGGGCTGGCGCTGGTGTTTCTGGCCTATGGCGGCATCTACTGGTTCGGCTGGGGCGTGCTGCTGGCCTCGGTCCTGTATGTGGTCGATCATATGCTGTTCGCGCTGGCGCTGGCGCTCAAGACCTATTTCCAGAAGATCGCCGATCCCGGCGACATCGCCCCCACGGCCGCGGTTGCCTTTACCATCAATCACATAGCGGCCGTTGGCCTGCCATGGGTGCTGGGGCTGTTGTGGCTGGTCTCGCCCTCGGCGGTGTTCGTGCTGGCAGCAGGGCTGGCGACCGGGTCGCTGTTGCTGGCGCTGATGATCCCGCGCCACCCCGAACCGGGCAACGAAACGGTGTTCGCGGGTCTGGTCGCGGCCACCCCGGCCGAGTAGGCCAGCACGGATGCGCAGACCTGTGTGCGGCAGCGGGCGTTTGCCGCAGGGCACAATGTGCTAGATCACCTCTGCGCGGTTGATCTGCCGCGCTTATCGGAGCGTTCAATTCCTCATGTCCCAGACCGCGAAATTCACCACCGGGTCCACCATGCGTCACGTGGTGGTGATGACGCTGACCGGCTCGATCGGCCTGAGCTTCATGTTCCTGGTGGATTTCCTGGCGCTGTTCTGGATCAGCCGGCTGGGGCGCGAGGATCTGCTGGCCGCGGTGGGCTTTGCCGCGACGGTGCAGTTCTTCCTGATCTCGATCTCGATCGGCATGATGATCGCGGCGGTGGCGCTGGTCAGCCGCGCGCTGGGGCAGGGTGACCCCGATCGCGCCCGTCGCATCGCCACCTCGGCCATGGTTTATTCCGTGCTGACCCAAGGTGTGATCGCGGTCGTGGTGTTCACTTCGCGTGACGGGATTCTGGGCTGGTCCGGTGCCTCGGGCGAAGTGCTGCAGGTGGCCAGCGATTTTCTGGGCATCTCGGTTGTTTCCCTGCCACTGATCGCACTGGGGATGAGTGCGGCCGCCATCCTGCGGGCCGCGGGCGAGGCGTGGCGTGCCATGATGGTCACCACCACCGGCGGGCTGGCGGCGGTCGTGGTCGACCCGATCCTGATCATCTGGATGGACCTCGGCGTGCCGGGTGCGGCCATGGCGATCGTGATCTCGCGCCTCGTGATGGCCTGTGCGGGGCTGTACTGGGTCATCGGCAAGGGGCTGATCGGACGGCCCGGGCTGGACGACCTGCGCAGCTCGGCGGCCCCCTTTCTGGGCATCGCGCTGCCTGCGGTGGCCACGCAGGTATCCACGCCTTTCGGCAACTGGGTGCTGATCCGCGCGATGGCCGAGCATGGCGACAGCGCGGTGGCGGGCCTTGGCGTGGCGGCGCGGTTGCAGATCCTGGGGTTTGGCGGGATCTTCGCGCTGTCCGGGGCGATCGGCGGCATCATCGGGCAGAACCACGGGGCCAACATGCCGGGCCGGGTGCGGCAATCCTATATCGACGCGCTGAAATTCTGCGCGGTCTACACGGCGGCGGTGTGGGCGCTGATGGTGATCTTTGCCGATCCGCTGGCGCGCGCCTTCGGCCTGACCGGGCAGGCGGCCGAGGTGGTGCACTGGTTCGCCCTGATCGGGGCGGGGTCGTTCATGTTCACCGGCGCGCTGTTCGTGTCCAACGCGGCCTTCAACAACCTGGGCCGCCCGCTGTGGGCGACGATGGCCAACTGGGCGCGCGATGGCGGGTTGATGGCACCGCTGGCCTTTGGCCTTGGAGCGTATTTTGCCGCGCCGGGCGTGATCGCGGGGCAGGCGGTGGCAAACGTGCTGGCCGGGACGCTGGCGGCCTGGATCGGCTGGCGCTTTGTCAGCCGCGGGCTTGACCCCGCCCCGCGCCCGGCCTAACGCGGCAGGCGTCGATATGCAGGAGACGCCGATGCCCACCTTTACCGCCATCACCACCCTGACCGGAAAAGCCAGCGCCGAGGCTCTGGGCGAGGCGGTCGAGACGCTGGTGCCCGAACCCACCGGCATCGGCGTGTTCGAGATCGAGGACGGCTCGGGCCTGTGGGAGGTTGCGTGCTACTTTACCGAAACCCCCGACGACACCGGGCTGGCCCTGCTGGCCGCCGTGCACGGGGCCAGGCCATTCGCGATTTCGGAACTGCCCGAAACCGATTGGGTCGCCAAGGTGCGGCGCGAACTGGTGCCGGTTGTGGCGGGGCGCTTCTTTGTCTATGGCAGTCACGACGCCGACAAGGTGCCCGCCGATTGCGAGCCGCTGCTGATCGAGGCGGCGATGGCATTCGGCACCGGGCACCACGGCACCACACTGGGCTGCCTGCGGGCGCTGGACCGGCTGGCCAATGACGGCTTTCAGGGCCGTCGCGTGGCCGATATCGGCTGTGGCACCGCCGTTCTGGCAATGGCGGCCGCGCGGATCTGGCCCGACACTGTGCTGGCCAGCGACATCGACGCGGTCGCGGTCGAGGTGGCGCAGGCCAATGTCGATGCCAACGGGCTGACCGGGCGGGTGCGGTGCATCGAGGCGACGGGGTTCGATCATCCCGACCTGCATGCAGCGGCCCCCTTTGATCTGGTTTTCGCCAATATCCTCAAGGGGCCGCTGATCGCCCTTGCCCCGGACATGGCCACGCAGTGCCAGCCGGGGGCAAAGGTGATTCTGTCCGGCATATTGAACGAACAGGCAGACGAGGTGATCGGCGTTTATGCACAGTCCGGCATCAATCTGATCCACCGCGAAGAGATTGGTGAATGGACCACGCTGACACTGGAGAATAACAGCTAATTCGCGCCCAAATTAAGGTGTGTTTTAGGCGCTTGCCCCATTTTCGCCACATTTCGGCGACATATACATCGTCAAGTTCTGGTGGGGGCCAGTGACGGAGTTTGAGATGGTCGACGCTGCCAATGACTTTCGCAAGCGCATGAAGCGTATCAGTAAAAAGCATGCCCGGCTGGAGCATGGCTATGTCGCGGTCGTCAGCAAGGACGGTCTGATCATAACCAAGCCAAAGCGCAAGGGCGGCAGCTTTCCGCTGCGCATCCTTTTGACATTGATCGTGTGTTTCGTGGGCTTCAAGGTGTTGTTGATCAGCCATCTTGGCCCCGAAGGATACGCGCAGCGCGTCGATGTGCTGCACAACGGCAGCGTGCTGGAAGAGGGCGGGGCATGGCTTCTGCAGGCCGACCCTGTCAGCCTGGTCATTGCCGACGGAATTCGCAAGCTTACCCTCTGACCTCTCATCAGAGGGACAACCCCGAACTCAGGTTCGCGTCGCTACATCGGGGTCCAAAGGAAAAGGCCGCTGCCCTCGTCAGGCAGCGGCCTTTTGCGTTTCAGCGCTGTGGCGCGGCATCAGCCGCGGGCAACAACGTCGATATCGCCACGGCACAGGCCGATATCTTCCAGCTCGCGGTCGCTCAGCTTGTTCAGGGCCTTGCGGGTGATGCGGGCATCGTTCCATGCGGCGATGGCTGCGATTGTGCGGGCGACAAAACCACCTTTGCGGGTGGCGGTGCCGAAGGCGGCGGGGCGGTGTGCGTCGAAGACTGCCATTTTCGTGGTCCTTGTGGTCAAGATTTGGGCGGAATGTGAATCCGTGTTCTGAAACCGCAAATAGGGATGCCGATCTGCGCCCGCAAGGCGGTATTTTCGCATAGGAGTCATGCAGGTTTTGCATGTGTCGAAAAGGCGGCCAAACGCCTTGTTTTCTTGGCTATGGGCGTAGCTGAAAGTGTCGTTTTCAGACCTCGAGAAGGCGCAATTCGTATGCTGCCCTTGCAGCGGCGCAGCATTGTGTCGTTTTTGGCCTCAGCCGCTTTGTGGTTGGCGTTTGTTCGCCTTTCGTGCTACTGCGTCAGAAAAGCAACAATATGCAGGCCAGTGATGCGGATTTTAGGGATCGACCCGGGGTTGCGGAACCTTGGCTGGGGCGTGATCGAGGCGCAGGGCAGTCGTTTGAGCCATGTCGCCAACGGGATTCTGCATTCGACCGGCGACGAGATGCCCCGCCGCCTGCTGTCTCTTTACGAGCAACTCACCGACATCCTGCACCGGTTTGCGCCCGAGGCCGCCGCGGTCGAGCATACGTTCGTCAACAAGGACGGGGCGGGCACGCTGAAACTGGGGCAGGCGCGGGCGATTGCCCTGCTGGTGCCCGCGCAGTTCGGTCTGAACGTGGGCGAATACGCGCCCAACGCGGTCAAGAAGACCGTGGTCGGCGTCGGTCATGCGCAAAAGGGTCAGGTCGAGCATATGGTGCGGATGCAACTGCCTGGCGTGCAGATCGCCGGCCCCGATGCCGCCGATGCGCTGGCGGTGGCGATCTGCCACGCCTATCAGGGTGCTGCCGCCACGAAACTGGACGCCGCCGTGCGCAGGGCCAGCGCATGATCGGCAAGCTTGCAGGCCGCGTCGATTACCGCGCCGAGGATCACGTGCTGATCGATGTGCGCGGCGTCGGCTATCTGGTCTATTGTTCAGACCGCACGCTGGCCGCGCTGCCCCCGGTGGGGCAGGCGGTGGCGCTGTATACCGATCTGCTGGTGCGCGAGGATCTGTTGCAGCTTTACGGCTTTGCGACGCTGGTGGAAAAGGAATGGCACCGCCTGCTGATGAGCGTGCAGGGCATCGGCGCCAAGGCCTCGCTTGCGATCCTCGGCACGCTGGGGGCGGATGGCGTCAGCCGGGCGATCGCGCTGGGAGACGTGAACGCCATCAAGGCCGCGCGCGGCATCGGGCCCAAGACGGCGCAGCGCGTGGTGATCGAGCTGAAGGACAAGGCCCCGGGCATCATGGCCCTTGGCGCAGGTGTGGCCGCCGCCATGGGTGACGAGGTGATCGAGGGCGACGCGCCACGGCGCCCCGCCGCGCCGGCCCCTCAGCCCAAGGCAAACGCCGCCGCCCAGTCCGAGGCGCTGTCGGCCCTGTCGAACCTCGGCTATGCCCCGTCCGAGGCGGCGGGTGCCGTGGCCCAGGCCGCAGGCGACGCGCCGGATGCCGACACCGCCACGCTGATCCGCGCCGCGCTGAAACTGCTGGCACCGAAGGGGTGATGGCATGTTCAGTTTCAACGATCTTCTGACGATCAATGGCATTTCCCCGCAGGATGTCGCCGTGGCGCTCCACAAGCCTGCGAATACATCCGAGCGTCAGGCGTTGTGCACAATGATTGACGAGGATTTCGCTGCGTTTAATGCCTACCAATCAACGCACGCGCGCATTCCAGAGGCTACGCTGAAAGCTCGCGGAATTATGGCGTCATTCGTGATGACAAGCGACGGGCGGATGACTTTCGTCGGACTGTTTGCCAATGCAGGGTCGCAGCCTTTTGCGCAAGCCGGGCCTCACGTTTATGCTTTGTTTGTGCGCATGACCCGAAAGATGACTGGCCCAGACGAGGTAAACGGGCGCTCGGGCCTAGAAGCCCTCCAAAACCGGCTGCTGTTTGATCTGTCCAGACTGGATACGATGTCCGACTTGTCCGGCAGGCTGATTGTTCAGGACCCGGGCGCGCGCAATTACATGCGCGTGGCGGATTGCACGCCGCTTCCTGTTGTGGAACTGACGAAAGAGGCGCAGATGACACCGCCCGTGCCGAATTGGGATGCCCTTGTCCTGACGGCCCCTGATTTGCGAAAACTGCCGAATAGCTGGCGCGTTCAGCTTTCAGCGTGGCGCGGCGTTTACCTGATCGTCGATCGATGTGACGGCGCAAGGTATGTCGGTGCCGCCTATGGATCGGAAAACCTGTTTGGAAGGTGGTCGCAGCACGTGGCGCGAGAGATTGGGATTACAAAGGAATTGTCACAGTGCGATCCAGCAGAGTTCCAGTTTTCCATACTAGAGCTGCTGTCACCGGCTGCCACAGCGGATGAGGTCATCGGTGCCGAGCGGAAATGGATGAGGCGTATCGGCACTCTTGAATTCGGATTGAACACATGACCTCCCCCGATCCCACCCTGCGCCCCGACCCGATGCCCGAGGATTACGACCGCGCCCTGCGTCCGCAGGTGCTGGACGATTTCATCGGTCAGGCCGAGGCGCGCGCGAACCTCAAGGTGTTCATCCAGTCCGCCCGCCAGCGCGGCGAGGCGATGGATCACACGCTGTTTCACGGCCCTCCCGGTCTGGGCAAGACCACGCTGGCGCAGATAATGGCCAAGGAGCTGGGCGTGAATTTCCGCATGACAAGCGGCCCGGTGCTGGCCAAGGCGGGCGATCTGGCGGCGATCCTGACCAATCTGGAAAGCCGCGATGTTCTGTTCATCGACGAGATACACCGCCTGAACCCGGCGGTGGAGGAAGTGCTCTATCCCGCGCTTGAGGATTTCGAACTGGACCTCGTGATCGGCGAGGGGCCGGCCGCGCGCACCGTGCGGATCGAGTTGCAGCCCTTTACGCTGGTTGGTGCGACCACGCGGATGGGCCTGCTGACCACGCCCCTGCGCGACCGGTTCGGCATCCCCACGCGGCTGAATTTCTACACCCGCGAGGAACTGAACGAGATCGTCACCCGCAACGCCCGGCTTATGGGTGCGCCCGCCACCCCTGAAGGCGCGATGGAGATCGCGCGCCGGTCGCGTGGCACGCCGCGCATCGCGGGGCGGCTGCTGCGCCGGGTGGTCGATTTCGCCGTGGTCGAGGGCGACGGCAACGTGACCAAGGCCATCGCCGACCACGCGCTGACCCGGCTGGGGGTGGATGATCTGGGCCTTGACGGGGCCGACCGCCGCTATCTGCGCCTGATCGCGGAAAACTACGCCGGTGGTCCGGTGGGGATCGAGACCCTGTCGGCGGCCCTGTCCGAAAGCCGCGACAGCCTTGAAGAGGTGATCGAGCCCTTCCTGCTGCAACAGGGGCTGATCCAGCGCACGCCGCGCGGGCGGATGCTGGCGCAAAAGGGCTGGACCCATCTGGGCCTGCCCGCCCCGCGCGCGCCCGGGCAGGCCGATCTGTTCACGCCCGACCCCGGCAAAGGTCCTTCGCAGGAAGGGTAGTCACCCATGCCGTCCAGTCGCGCCGATGGCGCCATGCCGACACCCGGTTGCAGCACGCCCCATGCGCGCGATAAACACGCCCCACAGGAGGCACCGATGCAAGACGCCCTGATGACACCCGAGGACGTGACGCGCCATTTCACCCGCGCAGACGGGCAGTTCCTGTTCGCGCGCTGGGGTCGGCCCATAGCACCCGTGGTGTTCGGTGTGCAGGACGCGACCCTGCAGACCGTCAAGGGCGCGCTCGAGGCGGTGGCGGCGCTGTCCGGGCAGCAGCTGGCCGAGACCGACCCGGAACTGGGTGCCAACCTGATGGTGTTCTTTTTCCGCGACTGGGATGAACTGCCGCAGGTGCCCAACCTCGACCGGCTGGTGCCCGATCTGGTGCCGCTGGTGGCGCGGCTGAAATCGGTGGATGCCAACCAATACCGGGTGTTCCGGTTCGATCAGGCGGGCGGGATCAAGGCGGCCTTCGTATTCGTGCGCGTGGATGACGATCTGGCCGCGATGCCTGCGGATGTGCTGGCGCTGGGGCAGGTGGTGCAGACCGTTCTTTTGTGGTCGGACACGGCCTTCACCGACCGCTCGGCGCTGGCCGTGGCGGGCGACCGGACGATCCTGCGCCCCGACATCGCGGCGCTGATCCGCGCGGCCTATGATCCGGTGCTGCCGGTGGCCAGCGATGATCCGGCGATGGCGCTGCGCCTGCACGCAAGGATGCAGGCCGCGCCGCTGACCTGATGCGCGCCTTCGTCGCCCTGCCGCTGCCCGATGCCGTTTGCGAAACGCTGGCGCTGTGGTGCGACGACCTTGGCGTCGGGCGCGCCGTGCCCGAGGACAACATGCACCTGACCCTGGCCTTTCTGGATGAGGTCGCTCTGCCCACGCTTCAGGTGCTGAACGAGGGGCTGGAGGCGCTGGTTTTCGATCCGTTCCCGCTGCGCCTGGCAGGGATCGACCTGATGGGCGCGCGCGGATCGCAGGTTCTGGCGATCCGGGGGCAGGGCGGTGTGGCACTGTCAGGCCTTCAGTCCAAGGTGGCGCAGGCCGCGCGCATGGCGGGCATCGACCTGCCCCGCCGCCGCTTTCGCCCGCATGTCACGCTGGTGCGTCTTGGCCCGCGACTTGCCATGCAGGACGAGGCGCGGCTGGGCCGGTTTCTGGCCGCCTTCGCCGATGCCGCGCTTGACCCGTTCGAGGTTTCGCGCCTTGCCCTCTACCGCTCCCACCTGACCCGCGATGGCGCGGAATACGAGGTGCTTGCGGATTACCCCGCCGCGCCCTAGCCTGCGCCGCATGAGCACAGCCCCCCCGCGCATCCACCGCCTTCCTGTCCGCGTCTACTACGAGGACACGGACATGGCCGGCATCGTCTATTATGCCAATTACCTGCGCTACATCGAGCGCGGGCGCAGCGAATGGGTGCGCGACGTCGGGCTGGATCAGAACCGCATGAAGGAACAGGACGGCATCGTCTATGCCGTGCGCCGGGTCGAGGCCGACTATCTGGCCCCCGCCCGTCTGGATGACGAGCTTGAGGTGCTCACCTGGGTGGCCGAACGCCGACCCGCAAGAATGATCATGGGCCAGGAGGTGCGGCGCGGCGACAAGCTGCTGTTTGCCGCGCTGGTCACGGTGATCTGCATGACGCTGGCGGGCAAACCCGTGCGAATGCCCGTGTATCACGAGGGGTGAGTGATCGAACCACCGGTCCCCTTCATCTTGCCCGGTAAACTCCGGGGGGTGAATTGGCGCGCAGCGCCAAGAGGGGGGCAGCGCCCCCCTGCCCCCGGCGACGCGCCGCAGGCGCGGCGCAAGACCTGATCTCGCAAACGGCGGGTTTTCGCGTAATCGCCACGATAGCGAAGCTGTGATGCAGTTCTGGTTGGCTTTCCCCTGTGTCATAAGGTAGTTTGCCCGCAAAAGTGCCGTCGAACGGCCAAACAACGAGCAGGCAGAATGGAAGCAGAAACCCTTGCACTGGCGCAGGAGATCGATTTCTCCATGTGGTCGCTTTTCGCGCGCAGCACGCTGACGGTAAAACTGGTGATGATCTCGCTGATCATCGCCTCGTTCTGGTCGTGGTCGATCATCGTGCAGAAACTGATCAGTTACCGAAAGGCCCGCGCCGAGGCGGCAGTGTTCGATCAGGCCTTCTGGTCGGGCGAGCCGCTGGACGAGCTGTTCGACCAGATCGGCGCCGAGCCGTCGGGCCGGTCCGAGCGTGTGTTCGCCGCCGGCATGATCGAATGGCGGCGCAGCCACCGGCAGGATGGCGGGCTGATCGCGGGCGCACAGGCGCGGATCGACCGCAGCATGGACGTGGCCATCGCCAAGGAGGCCGAGAAGCTGCAAAGCGGGTTGTCGATCCTGGCCACGGTCGGGTCGGTCACGCCCTTCGTGGGTCTGTTCGGTACGGTCTGGGGCATCATGCACAGCTTTATCGGCATCGCCGAGCAGCAGAACACCAGCCTCGCCGTCGTGGCCCCGGGTATCGCCGAGGCGTTGCTGGCCACCGGGCTTGGCCTGCTGGCCGCCATTCCGGCGGTTATCTTCTACAACAAGCTCAGCGCCGACAGCGACCGCATCGTGGCCAGCTACGAAGCGTTTGCCGATGAATTCGCCACCATCCTCAGCCGCCAGTTGGACAGCTAGGCCATGGGCGCGGGTGTCATGCAAAAGGATGGTGACAGCGGGCGGCGCAGGCGGCGGCGCGGCGGGCGCGCGCGTCCGATGTCGGAAATCAACGTGACGCCCTTTGTCGATGTCATGCTGGTGCTGCTGATCATCTTCATGGTCGCGGCCCCGCTGATGACCGTGGGTGTGCCGGTGGAACTGCCACGGACCGCTGCAAGCGCCCTGCCGGGCGAGCAGGAGGAACCGCTGGCTGTGACCATCACCGCCGAAGGATCGGTTATGATCCAGACCACCGAAGTGCCCCGCGCCGACCTGATCGGCCGCCTGCGCGCCATCGCCGAGGAACGGTCCAGCGACCGCGTCTTCGTGCGCGCTGACGGGGCGGTGTCCTATTTGGACGTCATGCAGGTCATGGGCGCGCTGAACCGCGCGGGCTTCAGCAACATCGGTCTGGTCACCGAGTCCGGCGGCCCCGCACTCGACGGCGCGCAGGACAACTGAGGCCCGCCATGCACGTGGGCCATATCATATCCGGGGCAGGGCACATCGGTCTGATCGGCTGGGTCCTGTTCGGCGGGGCCTTTGCTCCCACGCCGGAACCTTTCGATGTGACCGAGGTGGCGATGATCTCGTCGTCCGAGTTCGACGCGCTGATGGCGGGGACCGAGCCGCCCGAAACCGCGACGCAGGTGGCCGTGCCCAGCCCCCCGGCCGAGGACGAGACCCCGGCCCCCGCTCCGGCCCCCGAGCCCGAGGCGCGCCCGACCCCCCCCCAGCCGGAACAGGCCGAGGCCCCGCCACCCGAAGAAGCGCCCGCACCGCCCGAACCGGCCCCCGCCGAACCGGCCGATGTGCAGGACGAGGTGACCGAGATTGCCCCGCCGCCGCAGGAGCAGGCGGTGATCGCCCCCGAAATGTCAGAGCGTCCCGTGCCGCGCCCGGCACCGCGCGTGGCCCCCGAACCCGTGGCCCCGCAGCCGCCCGACACCCGCGTCGATGACGTGGTGCGCGAAGAGGCCGTGCCGCAGGAAACCCCCGACACCGCCGCCCCCGAGCAGGAGGCCACCGCGCCCGAAGAGGCGACAACCGAGATCGTGACCGAAGCGACAGAGGAGCCCTCGGCGGCCCCGCTGCGCTCGATCCGTCCGCAGACCCGACCGAACCGGCCCGCGCCGCAGCCCGATCGCCCCGCCCAGCAGCAGACCGCAACGGCACCCGCGCAAGAGTCCGCGCCATCCGCCGAGCCTGACCCGGCCCCGACGCGCGACACATCCTCGGCGGTGGAGAACGCGTTGGCCGAGGCCCTGGGCAGTTCGCAGGCCACCGGGCAGTCCACCGCACCCAGCGGCCCGCCGATGACCGCAGGCGAACGCGATGCGCTGCGCGTCGGCGTTCAACGCTGCTGGAACGTCGGGTCGTTGTCGTCGGACGCGCTTGCCACTACTGTGGTGGTCACGGTGCAGATGAACGAGGACGCGACACCCAACACGGGCACGATCCGCATGACCGGGTCGTCGGGCGGGTCCGAGGCCTCTGCCCGGCAGGCGTTCGAAACCGCGCGCCGCGCGATCATTCGTTGCGGGGCCACCGGCTTCGACCTCCCGCGCGAGAAATACGGCCAGTGGCGCGAGATCGAGATGACCTTCGATCCGAGCAACATGAGGATCAGATGACCCAGACCGCCCGGATACCCCGCCCCCATTCAATGCGCCCCGGCGCGCCCCTGATTGCGAAAACCAAGAGGTTTCCTGACATGCATCGTTTCCTGACCCTTCTGGCGGCCCTGTGGCTGCTTGTCTTGCCCGGTGTCGTGCAGGCCCAGGACGGCCCGCTGCGCATCACCATCGACGAGGGCGTGATCGAGCCGTTGCCCTTTGCCGTGCCGGATTTCGTGGCCGAAAGCGCAGAGGCGCAGGAGATGGCCCAGCAGATCGCCCGCGTGGTGGCTGCCGACCTGACCGGCACGGGGCTGTTTCGCGAAATCGGCAGCGATGCCTTCATCAGCCAGATCACCAGCTTCAACAGCCCGGTGCAGTTTGCCGACTGGCGCGCGATCAACGCGCAGGCGCTGGTCACGGGGGCGGTTTCGGTCGGGTCCGGCGGGGCGCTTTCGGTCAAGTTCCGGCTCTATGACGTGTTCGCCGGGCAGGAAATGGGATCGGGCCTGCAATTTGACGGCACGCAGGCGGGCTGGCGTCGGATGGCGCACAAGGTGGCCGATGCGGTCTATTCCCGCATCACCGGCGAGGGCGGCTATTTCGACAGCCGCGTGGTGTTCGTCTCCGAGGCCGGATCCAAGGACGCGCGGCAAAAGCGGCTGGCGATCATGGATTACGATGGCGCGAACGTGCAGTTTCTGACCGACAGCAGTTCGCTGGTGCTGGCGCCCCGGTTCTCGCCCTCGGGCGACCGCGTGCTTTACACCAGCTACGAATCCGGCTTTCCGCGCATCTATGTGCTGGATGTGGCCAGCGTAGGCCGCCGCGCGCTGGAAACACCGCCGGGCGAGATGACCTTCAGCCCGCGGTTTTCGCCCGACGGGCAGACCGTGGTGTTCTCGCAGACCGAGGGCGGCAATACCGACATCTACCGCATGTCGGTGGCCGGCGGGTCGATCCAGCGTCTGACCACGGCGCCCTCGATCGAGACGGCCCCCAGTTTCAGCCCGGATGGTGACCAGATCGTCTTTGAATCCGACCGCTCGGGCAGCCAGCAGCTTTACATCATGCCCGCAGGCGGGGGCGAACCGCGCAGGATCAGCTTTGGCTCGGGCCGCTATGGTACCCCCGTCTGGAGCCCGCGCGGCGATCTGATCGCCTTTACCAAGCAATCCAAGGGCCGGTTCCACATCGGCGTGATGCGCACCGACGGTTCCGAAGAACGCCTGCTGACCGCCAGTTTTCTGGACGAAGGCCCGACATGGGCCCCCAATGGCCGGGTGATCATGTTTGCCCGCGAAACCCAGGGCGCCGAAGGGCAATCGAGCCTGTATTCCGTGGATATCACCGGGCGGAACCTCAAACGGGTCCGCACCGATGGCGGGGCCAGCGATCCGTCATGGTCGCCCTTGCAAAAATAGGCCGGAGCGCGTGTGGCGCACCGGATTCCCATCGCCTGCGCGCTGTGCTACAACATGGGCAGGCAAACCAGACAATGTTCCAGATAACAGGCGGACAGATACCATGACTTTTCTCGCGCGGGCAGTGATGCTGACCTCGGTGCTGGCGATAGCGGCCTGCACCAATCCCGATCGTTTCGGCACGGATGCGGATGCGATGGCCGGTGCCAATGCCGGCGCTGGTGCCGCGGTGCCGGGATCGGCCGGTGATCCCAACTCGCCCGCCTATTTCCAGCAGACCGTGGGCGACCGGGTTCTGTTCGCGGTGGACCAGTCGACGCTGAACGACGAGGCGCGCACGGTTCTGAACGGGCAGGCCGGTTGGCTGATGGAGAACCGCGACTTTACCGCCGTGATCGAAGGCCATGCCGACGAGCAGGGCACCCGCGAATACAACCTGGCCCTGGGCGCGCGCCGCGCCAATGCGGTGCAGGAATACCTGGTGTCGCGCGGTGTCGCGAGCAACCGGCTGCGCGTGATCAGCTATGGCAAGGAACGCCCGATCGAGCTGTGTTCGGACGAGGCATGCTATTCCAAGAACCGCCGCGCGGTGACCGTGCTGGCGGCAGGCCTGAGCAGCTGAACCGGATAGGGGAGTGGCCGACATGCCTATGCGCTGGTTGGTGATCGCGGGGCTGATGGCGTTTGCCGCGCCGCAGACGGGGCAGGCGCAGGACGCGCAGACCCTGGCCGATATCCGGCAGGAACTGAATGTGGTGTTCGTCGAGGTCCAGAGACTGCGGCGCGAGCTGTCGACCACCGGCAGCCCCGGCACCCTGCCACAGGGCGGCAGCAGTCTTGAGCGGATCGACGCGATCGAGGCGGCGCTGCAACGGCTGACCTCGCGCACCGAAGAGCTGGAGTTCCGGATCAACAGCGTGGTCAGCGATGGCACCAACCGGATCGGCGATCTGGAGTTCCGCCTGTGCGAACTGGAAGCCGACTGCGATATCGCCAGCCTGGGCGATACGCCCCGGCTTGGTGGTGGCGACGCATCGTCCAACCCGGCGCCCGCGCCATCGCCCTCGCCCCAGACGGACGATTCTGACGGGCCGCAACTGGCCGTGGGCGAGCAGACGGATTTCGACCGGGCCCGGGAGGTGCTCGGCGAGGGTGACTTTCGCACCGCCGCGGACCTCCTTGCGACCTTTGCCGAGACCTACCCGGGCGGACCGATGACCGCCGAGGCACATCTGCTGCGCGGTGACGCGCTGGGAGAGCTGGGCGAGGACACGCAGGCTGCACGGGCGTATCTCGAGGCATTCAGCAGCGATCAGGACGGGGCGATGGCCCCCCGGGCGCTGTTTCGGCTGGGCGAAAAGCTGGGATCACTGGGCCAGACCCAGGAGGCCTGCGTGACGCTGGCCGAGGTCGGGGCGCGGTTTCCGCAGTCTGACGCAGTGGCGCAGGCCGAGCAGGCCCGGGCGCGCATCGGCTGTTCGTGACAGGGCAGGTCGCCGAAGCGATCCATGCCCGTCTCGGCGCGCTGATCGGACGGGATGCCGTCAACGGTCTGGGCGTGGCCGTGTCGGGCGGGGGTGATTCCCTTGCGCTGATGCTGTGCGCCGCGGACTGGGCGCGCGCGCATGCCATCGGGTTTCGCGCGGTGACGGTGGATCACGGGTTGCGCGCGGTTGCAGCGGAAGAGGCGCGCGCCGTTGCGCGGATTGCCGCCGATCGCGGTATCGCGCATGATATCCTGACATGGCAGGGCTGGGACGGGCAGGGCAACCTGCAAGATCAGGCCCGCGCGGCGCGCTATGACCTGATCGCCGGCTGGGCGCGGGCATCCGCATCAAGCCACGTGGTGCTGGGCCATACCGCCGATGATCAGGCCGAGACCCTGCTGATGCGGCTTGCGCGCGGGGCCGGGGTGGATGGCCTGTCGGCGATCCCGCCGCGCCGGATGGTGCAGGGTGTCGCCTTTCTGCGCCCGATGCTGCAGATCGCCCGAGACGATCTGCGCAGGTGGTTGCAGGATCAGGGTCAGGGCTGGATCGACGACCCGTCCAACGATGACCCCCGGTTCGACCGCATCAAGGCCCGCCGCGCGCTGGACGTATTGGCCCCGATGGGGCTGGACCGCGCCAGTCTTGTCACCGTGGCCGAGAACATGGCGACGGCGCGCAAGGCCCTGAACTGGTTCACCTATCTTGCCGCGCGCGACATGACGCGGGTCGAAATGGGGGATGTGACCATGGATCGCGCGGCGTTTCGGGCCTTGCCCGATGAAATCCAGCGGCGTCTGTTGGCGCAGGCGCTGTGCTGGATCAGCGGTCAGGCCTATCCGCCGCGTCGCCGCCCGCTGATGCGGATGGTCGCAGCGGCGCTTGATGGCGCGGGCATGACCTTGCACGGATGCCGCCTGTTGCCGGGAAAAGGGCCGATCCGGCTGACGCGCGAATACAATGTGGTGGCAGAGTTGGTCGGTTCCGTCGGCGATACATGGGATGGCCGCTGGCGCTTTGTCGGCCCGGCGGGGCATGACGATTTGCGCGTTGCCGCCCTGGGTCCTGACGGCTTGGCGCAATGTCCCGACTGGCGCGATGCGGGGCTGCCGCATGCCTCGATGCTGGGCTGTCCGGCGCTGTGGGACGGGGCGCGCGTGGCGGCGGCACCGCTGGCGCGCATGGCCAACGGGTGGCGGCAGGTTCTGGCCCGCGACGAGGACGATTTCTTTGCGGCCCTTATGACGCGGTGATTGTGCATTGAACAACCCGCCCTGATGTCTATCTTAGTCGGGTGAAGCGGGCAGTTTGGCCCGATCCAAGAATTTATGGGAGATTTTCCTTGGGCAACGCGAGAAACATCGCCTTTTGGGTGGTTCTGTTCCTGCTGATCCTTGCGCTTTTCAACCTGTTCAGCGGAACAGGCGGCACGATGCAAAGCACCTCGGTCAGCTATTCCGAATTTGTCCGGAAGGTAGAGAACCAAGAGGTCAGCCGCGTCACACTGGATGGCGAGCGCGTGCGCTTTCGGGGCGAGGACGGGGTGGAATACACCTCGGTCAAGCCCGAAGACGCCGAAGTCACGTCGCTGCTGATCGAACGCGGCATACCGGTGACAGCCGAAAGCCAGGAACAAAGCGGTTTCCAGTCGTTCCTTCTGTCGCTGTTGCCATTCGTGCTGCTGATCGGTGTGTGGATCTATTTCATGAACCGGATGCAGGGCGGCGGAAAAGGCGGGGCCATGGGGTTCGGCAAGTCCAAGGCCAAGCTGCTGACCGAGAAGAACGGGCGCGTGACCTTTGACGACGTTGCCGGCATCGACGAGGCCAAGGAAGAGCTGGAAGAGATCGTGGAATTCCTGCGCAACCCGCAGAAATTCAGCCGTCTGGGCGGCAAGATCCCCAAGGGTGCCTTGCTGGTCGGTCCTCCGGGGACCGGTAAGACGTTGCTTGCACGCGCCATCGCGGGCGAGGCGGGTGTGCCGTTCTTTACCATCTCGGGCTCTGACTTTGTGGAAATGTTCGTGGGTGTCGGTGCCAGCCGGGTGCGTGACATGTTCGAGCAGGCGAAAAAGAACGCGCCCTGCATCGTGTTCATCGACGAGATCGACGCCGTGGGCCGCGCCCGTGGCGTGGGCATCGGCGGCGGCAATGACGAGCGTGAACAGACGTTGAACCAGTTGCTGGTCGAAATGGATGGCTTCGAGGCCAACGAAGGCGTGATCATCATCGCCGCGACCAACCGCAAGGACGTGCTGGACCCTGCGTTGTTGCGTCCGGGCCGGTTCGACCGCCAGGTGACGGTGGGCAACCCCGACATCAAAGGCCGTGAAAAGATCCTTGGCGTGCATGCGCGCAAGACGCCGCTTGGCCCCGATGTCGATCTGCGCATAATCGCGCGCGGCACGCCCGGCTTCTCGGGGGCTGATCTGGCCAACCTCGTGAACGAGGCCGCGCTGATGGCGGCCCGTGTGGGGCGCCGTTTCGTGACTATGATCGATTTCGAGAACGCCAAGGACAAGGTCATGATGGGGGCCGAGCGCCGCAGCATGGTGCTGACTCCAGATCAGAAGGAAAAGACCGCCTATCATGAGGCCGGTCACGCGGTCGTGGGTCTGGCCCTGCCGAAATGCGATCCGGTCTACAAGGCAACGATCATCCCGCGTGGGGGCGCGTTGGGCATGGTCGTGTCACTGCCGGAAATGGACCGCCTGAACTGGCACAAGTCCGAGTGCGAGCAGAAGCTGGCCATGACCATGGCGGGCAAGGCAGCCGAGATCCTCAAGTATGGCGAGGACGAGGTGTCGAACGGCCCGGCCGGTGACATCATGCAGGCCAGCCAGCTGGCGCGCGCCATGGTGATGCGCTGGGGCATGTCCGACAAGGTCGGCAACATCGACTATGCCGAAGCCCACGACGGGTATTCCGGCAACACCGCCGGCTTCTCGGTCTCGGCCCATACCAAGGAGATGATCGAGGAAGAGGTGCGCCGCCTGATCCAGGAGGGGTATGAGACTGCCCATCGCATCCTGACCGAGCGCAAGGAGGAATGGGAGCGTCTGGCCGAAGGCCTGCTGGAATACGAAACCCTGACGGGCGAAGAGATCAAGCGCGTGATGCGCGGTGAACTTCCCAGCAGCAAGGATGATGACGACACCACGCCCCAAGACAAGGGCAACGCGCCCTCGCTGACGGCCATCCCCAAGACCAAGCCCAAGCCAAAGCCTTCGGGTGACATGGAACCTGAACCGACCTGATGACGGAACGGACCGATACAGACTGGAACCCCGGGGCCTATCACAGGTTCCGGGGTTATCGTTTACAGCCCGCGCTGGACCTCCTGGGGCGCGTCGGCGGATTGCCCGAGGGCGATGTGATCGATCTGGGGTGCGGTGCCGGGAACGTGGCCAGGGCGCTGCGCGCGCGGTTTGCCGATCACGGGCTGGTGGGTGTCGACACCTCTGACACCATGCTGGCCGAGGCGCGGGCGCTGAACCTCTATGACCGGCTGGAGCATCAAGAGATCGCGGACTGGACGGCGCAGGCCCCGGTGGCGTTGACCTTTGCCAATGCCGCTTTGCACTGGGTGGGCGATCACCCGGCCCTGTTGCCGCGACTGGCCGGGATGCTGGCGCCGGGCGGCATGCTGGCGGTGCAGATGCCGCATCAGAACAACGCGCCCAGCCACCGGGTCTGGCGCAGCCTTGCCGACGAAATGTTTCCCGGTCGGGTCGACCCCGACACCGGGCCATCGGTGCTGCGGCCCGTCGATTACCACCGCCTGCTGTCGCCCTTGGGTCATCTGGAACTGTGGGAGACCGAGTATTACCAGATCCTGCCCGCCAACATGCAGTCCCATCCGGTGCGGTGCTATACCGAAACCACCTTTGCCCGGCCCATTCTTGCCGCTCTTGACAGCGACGAGCAGGCCAGGCTGATCGCGGCCTATGAGGGTGTGATGGACAAACCCTATCCGCGCGGCAGCGACGGTACGGTTCTGTTCCCGTTCAAACGGCTGTTTTTCACCCTGACGGTCTAGAAACCCGGCATCCGGCTGGCCGAAGGGGTCGGCATCGGGCATATCTTGCGCGACGAAGCACAGGAGGGGCCGATGCCTGCTTTGATACCGACCGGATTTACCGCCACCGTCACTTGGCTGGGCGTGGTCGAGACCGAGGACCGCAAGGCCCTGATCGCGGGCTCGCGCGATGCCGTGGACCTGACCTTTGCAGGGCTGGCCGGATCGGTGCATGGCGGGCGCACCCGCGCCTCGTGCAGCCGGGTGACCGCGCTGCACCCCAGGGGCACCGAGATCGGGAACGAGCGTCAGGTCTCGGTCGTGTCCGAGGAAGAACTGGCGCTGATCGCGGAAAAGATGGGGCTGGCGGCGCTGGACCCTGCGCGGCTGGGGGCCTCGGTGGTCGTCCGTGGCCTGCCGGACCTGAGCCACGTGCCGCCCTCGTCACGGTTGCAGGCCCCTTCGGGGGCCACGCTGGTGGTGGACATGCACAACCAGCCCTGCCATCTGCCCGCGCGCAGCATCGAAAGCGTCGAACCGGGCAAGGGCCGCCTGTTCAAGCGCGCGGCGGACGGGCGGCGCGGCATCACCGCCTGGGTGCAGCGCGAGGGGCGGCTGGCGCTGGGGGATGTGCTGCGCCTGTATGTACCCGATCAACCCGCTTGGCCGCATCTGGACGCCGCGCGCGGACGCTGACCCGGACCGCTGATTTCCGAAAAGAAACCCACGCGCGCCATCCCGCCGCAAGCGGGGGCGAAAATGTCGGAATTGCCGCTTTGATCCGCTGTGCAGTTCTCTATCACCAAGGGCGAAACCCGGCGCGCCGCGCCACATGCAGGGAAACCACTGATGAGCCACAAATCCGATATCGAAATCGCCCGCGAGGCGCAGAAAAAGCCGATACAAGAGATCGGCGCGCGGCTGGACATCCCAAGCGCGCATCTGCTGCCCTATGGCCATGACAAGGCCAAGGTCAGCCAGGAATTCATCAACTCGGTGCGCGACCACGAAAACGGCAAGCTGATCCTGGTGACCGCGATCAACCCGACCCCTGCGGGTGAGGGCAAGACCACCACCACCGTCGGTCTGGGCGACGGTCTGAACCGGATCGGCAAGAAGGCGGCGGTCTGCATCCGCGAGGCGTCGCTTGGCCCGTGCTTTGGCATGAAGGGCGGGGCCGCCGGGGGTGGCTATGCGCAGGTCGTGCCGATGGAAGAGATGAACCTGCATTTCACTGGCGACTTCCATGCCATCACATCGGCGCACAACCTGCTGTCGGCGATGATCGACAACCACATCTACTGGGGCAACGAACTGGCCATCGACGAGCGTCGCGTGGTCTGGCGCCGGGTGATGGACATGAACGACCGCGCGCTGCGCGATGTGGTCACCAGCCTTGGCGGCGTGGCCAACGGGTTTCCGCGCCAGACCGGGTTCGACATCACCGTGGCATCCGAGGTCATGGCGATCCTGTGCCTGGCCACCGATCTGGAGGATCTGCAACGCCGGCTGGGCGATATCATCGTGGCCTATACCCGCGCGAAAGAGCCGATCACCTGCCGCGACATCAAGGCCGATGGCGCGATGACCGTGCTGCTGAAGGACGCGATGCAGCCCAACCTGGTGCAGACGCTGGAAAACAATCCGGCCTTCGTGCATGGCGGGCCGTTCGCCAATATCGCGCATGGCTGCAACTCGGTCATTGCCACCACGACGGCGTTGAAACTGGCCGATTACGTGGTGACCGAGGCGGGCTTTGGCGCCGATCTGGGGGCCGAGAAGTTCATGAACATCAAGTGCCGTAAGGCGGGGCTCGCCCCGTCGGTGGTGGTGGTGGTGGCCACCGTGCGCGCCATGAAGATGAACGGCGGCGTGGCCAAGGCCGATCTGGGTGCTGAAAATGTCGAGGCAGTGCAGGCGGGCTGCCCCAACCTCGGGCGGCATATCGAGAACCTCAAGCAATTCGGCGTGCCGGTGGTGGTGGCGATCAACCATTTCGTCACCGATACCGAGGCCGAGGTGCAGGCGGTCAAGGATTACGTGGCAGGCCAGGGATCGGAGGCGATCCTGTGCCGGCACTGGGCCATGGGGTCGGAGGGGATCGAGGATCTGGCAACCCGCGTAGCCGAGATCGCCGATGCGGGCGAAACCAATTTCGCGCCGCTTTATGCCGACGAGTTGAGCCTGATGGAGAAGGTCGAGACCATCGCCAAGCGCATCTACCGCGCCGATGCGGTGGTGGCCGATGCGAGGATCCGCGCGCAGTTGAAGGAATGGGAGGATGCCGGATACGGGCACTTGCCGGTCTGCATGGCCAAGACGCAGTATTCCTTCAGCACCGATCCGGGCGAGCGCGGGGCGCCCACGGGGTTTTCGGTGCCGGTGCGCGAGGTGCGTCTGAGTGCCGGTGCAGGCTTTGTCGTGGTGATCTGCGGCGAGATCATGACCATGCCCGGCCTGCCGCGCGTGCCGAGCGCCGAGGCGATCATGCTGAACGATCTGGGCCAGATCGAAGGGTTGTTCTGAGCAGGGGGGCGGCGCGCAGGGGGCATCGAGCCCCCGGCGCGCCGGTCGCGGCCCGGTGGGCCGCTCCTGCCTCCGGCGGGAGTTTAGGGGCAAGATGAAGTGGACACGCGCCCTTGCCCTGACGGGCGGGATGCGGGATGTGCTGACCGGGCACGACGGAAGGAAAGAACGACATGGCGGCACAGATCATCGACGGCAAGGCATTCGCGGCGCGGGTGCGCGACAAGGTGGCGGGCCACGTGGCGCGGCTGGTGTCCGGGCATGGTGTCACACCGGGGCTGGCGGTGGTTCTGGTGGGTGAGGATCCGGCCAGCCAGGTCTATGTGCGATCGAAGGGCAGGATGACGGTCGAGGTCGGCATGGCCTCGTTCGAGCATCGGTTGGCGGCGGACACCGGCGAGACCGAGCTGCTGGACCTGATCGCGCGGCTGAACGCGGACCCGTCGGTGCATGGCATTCTGGTTCAACTGCCGCTGCCAGATCACCTGGACGAGGCGCTGGTGATCGCGGCGATCGATCCGGCCAAGGATGTGGACGGGTTCCACATCTCGAACGTCGGGCTGCTGGCGACCGGGCAGAAGGCGATGGTGCCCTGCACGCCGCTGGGGTGCCTGATGATGCTGCGCGATCATCTGGGCGATCTGTCGGGTCTGGAGGCCGTGGTGATCGGGCGCAGCAACATCGTGGGCAAGCCGATGGCGCAACTGTTGCTGGGCGACAGCTGCACCGTGACGATCGCCCATTCGCGCACCCGCGATCTGCCGGAGGTGGTGCGCCGGGCCGATATCGTGGTGGCTGCCGTGGGCCGGCCGGGCATGGTGCCGGGCGACTGGATCAAGCCGGGGGCCACGGTCATCGACGTGGGAATCAACCGCGTCGATGCGGGCGAGGGCAAGACCCGGCTGGTGGGCGACTGCGACTTTGACAGCTGCGCGGCGGTGGCCGGGGCCATCACCCCGGTGCCGGGCGGTGTGGGGCCGATGACCATCGCCTGCCTGCTGGCCAACACGGTGACAGCGTGCAGCCGCGCCCACGGCCTGCCCGAGCCGGAGGGGCTGACCGCCTGATCCTGCCCGCCCGTTCCTGTCAGATACCTGCGCACCACGACCCAAAAGGTTGCATGCGCGGGCTTGCATCGGCCTGTCGCTTTCCTTTATTCCTTTGGAATCAGAGGGGTTCTTATCCCGCATAGGGAGAGTGCAGTGTGACAAGTACGACGGAACAGGCCATTCGGGATCACATGACGCACCCGGTCACCTTGGATGTATGTGTCGTCGTGACTGTTCTCGCGGTGATATCGGGGCCGTTCGGAACCTACGAGTACCTCACCTTGACCGAGCGTTGCCTGTACTGGGGCGCGATCACCTTTGGGTCAACCATGGCGGCCTATGTGCTGCGTCGGCTGGCCTTGCAGGTGGTGCCGAAGGACAGGCCGGTCCTGTACGAGCTGGTGGTGACAGGCCTGATGGTCGTGGTGGTGACACCGATGGTTCTGGTGCTGACGCATGTGTTCATGCCCGGACTGTGCGGTGGCAGCGGATGTTTCGGGCGGATCAGCGTCTACGTGGCTCTGATCGCCGGGGCGATCTTCGTGCTGCGGCGGGTGATCCCCGGTTTCGAGGAATTGCTGTTCTTTGTGCGCGACGAGGCCGGTGGCCTGCGCGTTCTGGCGCCGTCGCCGGTGCCGGTGGGTGATGCGCCACTGGCTGAGGCGTCGCCGCGCCCGCGCCTCTATCGTCGTCTGCCTGACGGGGAGACCGGTGATATCCTGCACCTGACCGCCAATGGGCATTTCGTGACGGTGACGCTGGATACCGGCGTGCAACAGCTCCGGATGCGCTTTGGCGATGCCGTGAACGAGATGGATTGCGTCGAGGGGCGGTGCACCCACCGCTCGCATTGGGTGACCCTGTCGGCGGTGGCAGGGCACAGGCGGGTGGATGGCAAGCAGGTGCTGGTGCTGATCAACGCAATGGAGGTGCCGGTCAGCCGCACCTACCGCCCTGGACTGGAAGAGGCCGGGCTGCTGCCGGCGCAGGCGGCCGAGGGCGCCTAGCGCGGCATCGGCACCGGCAGGGCGGTCGGGCCGGTGAGCACCGCCAGCGCCTCGGGGCGCATCAGGCGTGACAGCACGGTGTCGGAACTGCGCAGACCGCCGGTATAGGTGCCGAAGGCGGGCAGGATCACCCGGTCGCCATCGATCAGGAAACAGGGGCGGCTGACCGTGCGGATGCGGGTGCGGATGGCGGCCTTGGGATGGTAATGGCCCGAGATTTCGCCGCTTTGGGCCGGGTCCGCGATATGGCGAAAGCACAGCGGCGGCAGCGGCAGTTCGGCCATATGCGCGCCGCCCAGGTCGACGGGGCCGGGATCGTGGTTGCCTTCGATCCAGATCCAGCGGCGACCGGCCTGCAGGCGCGCGATCCACAGCCGTTCATCCTCGCCCAGCGACTGCGCCGCAGCGGTGTCGTCGAAGCTGTCGCCAAGGCAGATCACCGATTGCGGCTGGAGCGCCTCGATGACCGCCTGCAGGCGCAACAGGGTGTCGCGGGTTTCATAGGGCGGCAGGGGCGCGCCGCCGCGCCGGGCATGGCGTTCGGATTTGCCCAAGTGCAGGTCGGACACGCACAGAAGGCGTTGATCCGGCCACCACAGCGCGCCCGCGCCAAGCGCCACAAGCGACTGACCGGCAAGGGTAAAGCGGTGACCGCCTGAATGGGTGTGGGTCATTGCTGCTCTCTGGTTTTTTGCGCAGCATCGGCAACTTGGCAGCCCGGCGCAAGGGGGCGGGTGCTCAGGCCAGCCCGGCCTGAGCGAGCAGTTTTTCCGTCTCTTCGGCCAGCAGACGTTCCTGCCCGGCCCCCACCACCGGCACGCGGCCCGGTTCCAGAAACAGCGGTGCCGACAGCGGCGACAGCCGGTCCAGCGGCACATGGTCGATCCGGCCCTCGATGCGGTCCAGCATATCCTCGATCCGGCCGAAATCGACCAGCCCGCGCATTGCCTCGTCCCGGGTGACGCGCAGCATCAGGTGATCGGGGTCGTATTTGGCCAGCGTGTCATAGAGGATATCGGACGAAAACGTCGCTTGCCGCCCCGATTTGCGCTGTCCCTGAAAGCTGCGCTGGATCAGCCCGGCAATCGTGGCGCTGGAGCGAAAGGTGCGTTTCATCACCGCGTTGCCTGCCAGCCACCCCTCCAGCCCGTCGCGCAGGGCGGCGCGGTCGAACAGCGGCGCAGGGTCGGTCACCGGGCGCAGGCCCCAGATCAGCACCGCGTAATCGGTGGCGACGAACCCCAGCGGGTCCAGCCCGGTTTCCTCCATCCGTTTGGTCAGGATCAGGCCCAGCGTCTGTTGCGCGTTGCGCCCGGCAAAACCGTAGGCGCACAGGTAATCGCGCCCCTCGTGAGGGAAGGTTTCGACCAGCAGTCGCCCCTGTTGCGGCAGGCGCGACACGCGGGCCTGCAACGCCAGCCAGTCGGCGGTATGGGCGGGCAGTTGCGGCCAATCGCCTTGGGCGAACATGCGCAGGATTCTTTGGGAAAGCTGGGTCGAGGTGGCGAATTTCGTGCCGTTGAAGGTGGCGACCTTGGGCTCTCGCCCACGGTTGCGGCTGACCTCGACCGTCATTTCGCGCAAACCTTCGTAGCGCACGACCTGTCCGCCGATCAGGAAGGTGTCGCCGGGGGTCAGGCTGGCGGCAAAGCCTTCCTCGACCTCGCCCAGCGGCGCGCCGCGCCCGCGCATCCGCACCTTGAGCGTGTCGGTGTCCTGTATCGTACCGATGTTCTGCCGGATCAGCGTGGCGCTGCGCGGGTCGCGCAACTGCCAGTCGCCGTTCGCGCGCTTTTGCAGCCGCTGCCAACGGTCATAGGCGCGCAGGGCATAGCCGCCGGTGGCGCAGAAATCCAGGCAGGCGTCGAAATCGGCGCGGGGCAGGGCGGCATAGGTCCCGGCCTGCCGGACCTCGTCAAACAGCGCGTCGGCATCAAAGGGGGCCGCGCAGGCGGTGATCAGGATGTGCTGGCACAGCACGTCCAGCGGACCGGGGCCGCGCGGCTCGCCATCCAGATCATGCGCCTTTGCGGCCTCAAGTGCGGCGACGCATTCCACCACCTCGAACCTGTTCGCGGGCACCAGCAGCGCCTTGGAGGGCGCGTTGTAGCGGTGATTGGCCCGCCCGATCCGTTGCACCAGACGCTTGACGTTCTTGGGTGCGCCGACCTGGATCACCAGATCGACATCGCCCCAGTCGATGCCCAGATCCAGCGATCCGGTGCAGACGATGGCGCGCAAGTCCCCAGCCACCATTGCGGATTCGACCTTTTCGCGCTGCGCCCGGTCAAGGCTGCCATGATGGATACCGATTGGCAGGGCATCCTCGTTCTGCATCCACAGCCGGTGAAAGAAGATCTCGGCCTGCGCGCGGGTGTTGTGAAAGATCAACGTGGTCTTGTGCTGCCGGACCTGCTCCAGCACAGCCGGGATCGCGTAGGCGGCCCCACCCCCGGACCAAGGGGGGGCCTGATCGGTTTGCAGCATCCGGATGTCGGGGTCTGGGCCGGGGTCTGCCTGCAGGATGGCGCAAGGGTCGGGATGACGCGCCAGCAGGTGTGCGATCGCGCCCGGGTCATCGACCGTGGCCGACAGCCCTACACGGCGCAGACCGGGGGCCAGTGCCTGCACACGCGAAAGTGCCAGCATCAACTGGTCGCCCCGTTTTGAGTCGGCGAGCGCGTGGATCTCGTCGACGATGATGCGTTGCAGCCCGGCAAAGATGCGCGGCGCATCCGGATAGCTGATCAGCAGGGCCAGAGATTCCGGCGTGGTCAACAGGATATGGGGCGGATCGGCGCGCTGTTTGCGCTTTTGCGTATAGGACGTGTCGCCGGTGCGGTCCTCGATCCGGACGGGCAGGCCCATGTCGGTGACCGGACGGGTCAGGTTGCGCTTGATATCGGCGGCCAAGGCCTTGAGCGGGCTGACATAGATCGTGTGCAGCCCGCTGTGATGCCCCGCCGACAGTTCCGCCAGCGTGGGAAGAAACCCCGCCATGGTCTTGCCGCCGCCGGTGGGGGCGATCAGCAGCGTCGCGGGATCAGCGGCCCGCGCCAGCATGTCGCGCTGGTGGGGGTGGATTTGCCAGCCCTGGGCGGCAAACCACGTTTCGATCTGATCGGGCAGGTCACGCATGGGGCAGATGTAGCGCGCGGGCGGCACCAAGGGAACACGCGGTGCGCGTCCTGCAAAATTGCAAGACGCGCGCGACAATCCGGCGAGCAGGGCGGACTATTTCACAATATGCTCGTCCTTGACGAACATGTTCGCCCAGGCGCGGTCGATCAATTCAGGGGTCATCTGATAGGGGATGCCTTCGAAATCGCAGATCGCGATCATCTGATCGATCAGGAACACCGGCTGGTAGTTTGCATAAATGTTGTCGATGGTCGGGTATTTCTGCTTGAGCAGGTGGATCAGTGCAGGCTCGGACAGGGGCATCCCCTTTTTCTTGGCCACCATGGCAAAGATCTTGAGGAAATTCTGCTGGTTGGGCCCGTCGATCTTGATCTTGAAAAAGATCCGGCGCAGGGCGGCCTTGTCGAAAATCTCGTTCGGGTGAAAGTTGGTGGAAAAGATCACCAGCGTGTCGAACGGCACCTCGAACTTTTCGCCCGATTGCAGGGCAAGGATGTCCTTGGATTCCTCCAGCGGGACGATCCAGCGGTTGACCAGCGACTGCGGCGGTTCGGCCTGTCGCCCAAGGTCATCGACGATGAAGATGCCACCGGTCGATTTTAGCTGCAAGGGCGCCTGATAGGTGCGGGCGGTGGGGTTGTAGACCAGATCGAGCATCGACAGCGACAGCTCGCCCCCGGTGATCACGGTGGGACGCTCGCATTTGACATAGCGGGTGTCGAAAGTGCGCCGCACGCGTAGCGAATTGGGATCATCCTCTTCCGTCTCGGCGGCCGAATGCACGATCGGGTCATAGACGGTGATCACCTGTCCGGCATATTCGATGGCGCGCGGGACGAATATCTTGTCGCCCATGGCGTCGCGGATGCCGTTCGAGATGCTGGATTTGCCGTTGCCCGGCGGGCCGTACATCAGGATCGAGCGACCGGAACTGACCGCGGGCCCAAGGTTGCTCAGCAGATCGTCGGGCAACACCAGATGACCCATCGCATCGGTCAGTTGCCGGCGCGTGATCTGGATGTCGCGGATCGACTGGCGCTTGACCTGCGCGCGGTAGACATCCAGCGGCACCGGCATCGCGCCGAAATACTCGGACTGTGCCAGCGCGTCCAGCGTACGTGCCTTGCCCGCATCGGTCAGCTGAAACGCCATTTCATTGCCCGCAGCCGAAGCGTTCAGCGTGCCCATCGCCTCCAGCAGGTTCTGGCTGCGGGCGATATCGATCAACTCGGTCGTGACCGCACGGGGCAGGCAGATCGCCTGCGATACCTCTCCAACCGTGGTCAGGTTCTTGCGGAACATGGTTTTCAGCATGACATCCCGCATCATCACCACCGGCAACTGCATTTCCTCGACCCCGCGTGGAACGGGCGGGGGTTGCACGTTGCTGGTGGATTGGACTTGCACGTTCATGAGCGGATTCCTGCATTACCTGCGGCGCGCACGCCTTTCGTTGATGCGAAGGTGCCGGATCATGATGGCAAAAAGATGGAGAAACCAGCGCGGCTTGGGGGCCGTTCAGAGGGCACCGAGTGCCAGATAGATCATCAGCGTGCCCGCCAGCGACAGGCCCATGGGGAATTTCCAGCCCACCGACCAGCTTTGCCAGTCGGGTGCCATCGCGCGGAGCGGCGTGTGCTTGACCATGCGGTGCGTGACAAAGGCGGCCAGCAGGTTGGCGGCATAGATCAGCAGCAGCGGTTGCAGATCGGCCACCCAGAGATACGGCCCGGCGGCAGCGACGAATTTCGCATCCCCCGCCCCGGCCAGCCCGGCAGCGTTGACCAATATGCCCACCACCAGCAGGATCGGCATATGGGTCAGTTGCCAGCCATAGTCCGGCAGCGGCATCAGGAACGGGCCGGTGACCACGAAAATCGCAAACAGCGCATAGACCGCCTTGTTGGGAATACGCATCGCGCGCAGGTCGCTGTAGGCGACCCAGGCGCAGACCGGTGCCGACAGGATCAGCAACACCAGCGCGGCGATGTCGGGGATCGCCATGCGCAGGGCCAGCCCCGTGATCAGATCACCGATCTGCATGCCTGATCAGCCGTTTTCCAAGGCCCGGAGCGAGCGGACCGCCGCCTCGAAATGCTGGGGATGGGTATCGACCGCTTCGCGCAGCAGACCCTTTCCAGTTTCGATGTCGCCCTGTTTCACTGCGCTCAGACCCATGGTGTGCAGCAGCTGGGCGCGCTCGATCTGGTCCATCTGCACGACGGGCAGGGTGTATTTTCGCTGAGCGGCGCGGGCCAGAACGATGTTGTTCTTGGCGGTGAACAGCCCGGTGTCATTCTGCAGGGCTTCTCCGAACAACCGCTCGGCATCTGCGTAATCGCCGCGCGTCAGCTTGGAATAGCCCCAGTTGTTCAGCACGTTGGCCGGGCGCGTCGTCATCCCGGCCGCGATCTCATAGAAACTGTCGGCTTTTTTCCATTGCTGGTTGGCATCGGCGATCATCGCCTCGAGACGGTAACGATGAAAAGTCTCATGCGTGGGCGGCACCGCGTTCAGGGTCGCCTCGGCCTCTTTCCATTTGCCCGCGCGGATGTAGGCGTCGGCCAGTTCGACCTGATCATCATTGGTCGAATCCGCGTGCTTGATCACGCTTTGCCAGGCTGCGACCGCTTCGGGATTGCGTTTGGCGCGGACAAGCGACGAGGCCAGACCGCGTTGCAAATCAAGGCGTTCGGGTTTTTCAGCGGTGGCGCGGGTGAAGTACGACACCGACTCGTTCGGGTCGGCCACGGTCAGCATGATGTCGCTGAGGTTGCTTTCATCGACGATGTTCACGTCCTGAAAGGCACGGTCCACCTCGTCGGTGTCTATGCGTTGCTCGCATGCAGACAGGCTGAAAGCCCCGGCAACGCACAGGGAAATAAGAATAGGGTGGCGCATGTTTGCGTCCTTATACTGCTCTTGCCTCTACGGCACGCGGCGGATCAGGTATTCGCTGCTTCCCCTGCGTACCAATTTGTAATCTTGGTCTTTTTCCTCATCATAATCCGGATTTTGCTTTTTTGCTATCGCCAAGCGCAAATTATCGCGGATTGAGTCACTTTCGCCATTGTCCAGCGCGTAGGCGCGGCGGAACACCTGTTCGGCTTCGCCGATACTGCCCTGTTCCATCAGCACGACGCCCAGATTGTTCCAGGTTTCGGGGATCGCGTTGTCGGTGTCGATGGCCCGGCGCAGCAGGGTTTCGGCCTGTCCGAGGCGCCCCAGACCCAGATTGGCGCTGCCCAGCCCCGACAAAACATCCACATCGCCGGTGCCCCGGTCCAGGGCGGCGCGGCTGTAGGCTTCGAGCGCGAGTTCGAATTCGCCCGCCTGCATCAGGCGATGCCCGACGATCAGCCCGTCCACCGCCTGAGCCCCCGGTTTCGCGCCGGGGGCATAGGGGCCGCGCGATTCGTCAAAGCCGCCAGCAGAGCAGGCTGCCAGACAAAGGGTGGCGATCAAAGCGATCCCGGTGCGGATCGATGGCATGGGCGGTTGCGGTCCTGTATTATTGAACGCTGAGTTTGGTGATCCCGTGAACCGATGGCCCGACAAGGATGATCAGAAGCGGAGGCACTGTCAGGGTCATAGTGACAAGTGTCATCTTGGTAGGCAACTTGTTTGCCGCCTCTTCCGCCCGCATCACGCGCTTGTCACGCATTTCCGACGCATAGACCCGCAAAGCATCGGCAATCGAGGTGCCGAACGTGGCCGACTGGATCAGCACGGTGACAAAGCTTGACACATCCTGCACGCCGCAGCGTTCGCCCATGTCGCGCAAAACGGTGGACTTGTCCTTGCCGGCCTTGATCTCGAAGCTGACCAGCTGGAATTCATCCGCCAGCGCGGGGAACGAGGGACGGATTTCATTCGCGACCCGGATGATCGACTGATCCAGCGATTGACCGGCCTCGATGCAGACCAGCATCATGTCCAGCGCATCGGGAAAGCCGTCCTGGATCTGCTGCTGACGTTGCTGCTGGCGCTTGGTGACCCAGTATTTTGGCGCCATGTAGCCGACAAGGCCGGGGCCGAGCATGTACATCAGCGTCTTTTGCGTGGTCACGTCCTGCCCGCCGGCAATGAACAACAGGTAATAGATCACGCCCAGCACCAGCGCGCCGATCCCCAGCGCGAATTGCGCAAAGTGGAAATACCGCACGGCGTCCTTGGTGTGATAGCCCGCCTGCAGCAGTTTCAGCCGCACGGCCGAGTATTCCTTGGCATCCTGCGGTTCCAGGAAATCCTTGTATTTCTCAAGCTTGTTGTTGGTCTGCTTCGTGCGTAGCCGCTTGCCGCTCTTGTGGACCACGCCGCGCTCGTTTTCCTGGCGCAGCTTGTCCAACGGGTCTTGTTTCTTGTTCAGCAGGACCGGCAGCGTGGCCAGGATCAGCACAAGGCCAAGGCCGCCCACGGCGATCAGCGGTCCGAATTCACCCAGGCTGCCTGTCAGAAGATCGTTCAGAAATTCCATCTTTTCTACCTCAGACCTTGATGTTGACCAGCATGCGCATCACCAGCAGGTTGGCCACCAGAAAGGCGCCGACTACGAAACAGGCGGGGATGAACCACGGGTGATCCAGCACCTCGTCATAATAATTCGGGTCCAGCAGGTTGATCGCGACCAGCGCGGCAACTGGAAAGCCTGACAGGAACTTGCCCGACCATTGCGCCTCGGCGGTGATTGCCTTGACCCTGCGGAACAGGCGGAACCGTGCGCGGATCACCTTGGCCAGACCGGCCAGGATCTCGGCCAGGTTGCCGCCCGATTGCTGCTGGATCGTCACGGCCACCGCCAGAAAGCGCAGATCCTGCATGTCGAGCCGTTCGGCCAGATCTTTCAGCGCCTCGCCAACATCGCGGCCATAGGCGGATTCGTCGGCGATGATGCCGAACTCGGTGGCCAGCGGGTCCGGCACCTCCTTGGCGACGATCTGGATCGCCGAGGAAAACGGGTGGCCCACGCGCAACGACCGCACCATCAGCTCCACCGCGTCGGGCAGTTGTTCCTCGATCATGCCCAATCGCTTCTTGGCCTTGTGATTGACCCACATGAACACGCCACCCACACCCATGCCCACGGCCACGGCTGCGCGCACCGGGGTGCTGGTGTCGGTGCCGATGGTCAGACCCAGGAACGAGATTGCCGACAGCGCCACCATGATCATGATAAGCTGACCGGGGGTAAAGGCGATCGCGGCCTTTTGCGCCCGGTCTGCCAGCATCGCGTACAGCGGGATGCCGCGCGAGTTCATGTGCTGGCGCATTTCCTTGCGCAGCTTGGCCATCACCTCTTCGCGGCCGCCGCCCTGTTCCAGCATTTCAAGCCGACGGTTGACGCGGCTGTTGAGGCTGATCGAACGACCGAACACCGTCAGGTACAGACCTTCGACCAGCACAAGAACGCCGATGAAGATCAGACCATAGATGATCGGTTCAATGCTGATGGACATGAAGTGTTACTCCGCCGCGATGGGTTCAAAGATGTTGCCCGGCAGGTCATAGCCCCACAGGCGGAAGCGTTCGGAATAGTGGCTGCGCACCCCCGTCGCGGTGAAATGGCCGATGATCTTGTTGTCCGGCGTCAGGCCGACGCGCTGAAAGCGGAACACCTCCTGCATCGAGATGACATCGCCCTCCATGCCGGTGATCTCGGTGATCGAGGTCATCCGGCGCGAGCCGTCCTGCAGGCGGCTGGCCTGCACGATCAGGTTCACAGCTGAGGCGATCTGGCTGCGCACCGCCTTGATCGGCATCTCGATGCCGGCCATGGCGATCATGTTTTCCAGACGGCTGACACCATCGCGGGCCGAGTTGGCGTGGATCGTGGTCATCGAACCGTCGTGGCCTGTGTTCATGGCCTGCAACATGTCGATCACCTCTTCGCCGCGCGTTTCACCCACGATGATCCGGTCGGGCCGCATCCGCAGGGCGTTGCGCAGGCAATCGCGCTGGGTCACCGCGCCCTTGCCCTCGACGTTGGGCGGCCGGCTTTCCATCCGGCCCACATGGACCTGTTGCAGTTGCAGTTCCGCCGTATCCTCGATCGTCAGGATGCGTTCGGAATTGTCGATGAAGGACGACAGAGCGTTCAGCGTGGTTGTCTTGCCCGAGCCGGTACCCCCCGAGACGATGACGTTCAGACGGCAGGCCACAGCGGCCTGAAGATAAGCGGCCATTTCCTCGGAAAAGGCACCGAACCGCACCAGATCGTCGATGCCCAGCTTGTCCTTCTTGAATTTCCGGATCGACACCAGGCTGCCATCCACCGCGATCGGCGGCACCATGGCGTTGAAACGCGAGCCATCGGGCAGACGCGCATCGACATAGGGGTTGGATTCGTCGACCCGGCGACCCACGGCCGACACGATCTTGTCGATGATCCGCTGCAGATGCTTTTCATCCTTGAAGGTCACATCGGTCAGTTCAAGCTTGCCGGCACGTTCGACGAAAATGCGCTGCGGTCCGTTCACTAGTCACCCGGAACCAAATTTGCCATCATTGATGTGAGGCGAACTTTGGGGGGTATGGCATGCGGGGTCGGGTATCTATTG
>NZ_JBHUDD010000039.1:0-45091 GCF_042677865.1 Lacimonas salitolerans
GGCGGCATCTTCTCAAGCGTCGCGACCAAGGATTCTCATCCTGATTGACGCGCTCTTCTCATCAAGTTTGTCGCGCTACAGCTTCAGGTGTGCGATCTGCCATGAGCAGCTTAGCGGGAAGGCTGTGGTCCAAAAAGCAGTGAATCGATCTGCAATTGGCTACATCAGACCTGCTTCCCAGCATCACCCCTTCGCCAGCGGGTGGTGCTCCAGCACCAGTTCGCGCAGGCGGGCGTCGAGGACGTGGGTGTAGATCTCGGTCGTCGCGACATCCGCATGGCCCAGCAGGGTCTGGATGGCGCGCAGGTCGGCGCCGTTGGCCAGCAGATGCGTGGCGAAGGCGTGGCGCAGGGTGTGGGGCGTCACCTTGTCGGGGCTGACGTCGGCCGCCACGGCCAGTTCCTTGATCAGCATGTAGAACCTGTGCCGGGTCAGGTGGCCCGACGCCCCGCGGGACGGGAAGAGGTGACGCGAGGAGGCGGCCCCGCGCGTGCGGGCGTCCTCTTGCGCGGCATCGCGCACCGTCAGCCACTCGGCCAGTGCGGTGCGGGCGGGGGGCGAAAGCGGCACCATGCGCTCCTTGCCGCCCTTGCCCGCGACCAGCAGCATGCGCGGATCGCCGCGTGCGGCCGATACCGGCAGCGAGACCAGTTCGGTCACGCGCATCCCGGTGGCATAGAGCAGTTCCATCAGGCAGGTGTTGCGCAGCCGGTCATTGCCATCGCGCCCGGTGGTGCGGGCGGCGGTGAGCAGGCGGTCGACCTCGACTTCGGTCAGGGTCTTGGGCAGGCGCTTGTCGCGGCCCGGGCCGCTGATCTGGATGGCGGGGTTGTCCGTGCGCCAGCCTTCCTCAAACGCAAAGCGGTAGAGTTGCCGGATGGCCGAAAGCCGCCGTGCGCGGGTGGATTTGGCCAGCCCCTGCGCGTCGCAATGCAGCAGGTAGGATTCGACATCGGCGCGGGTGGCGCTGTCGAAGCCATGGGCGTTGGCGGTCAGCCAGTCGTGGAAATCGCGCAGGTCGCGGCCATAGGCCAGCCGGGTGTTGGTGGCGGCGCCCTGTTCGGCTGCGGCGGCTTCGAGAAAGGCCGAGATCCAGTTGTGGCCATGCATGGCGGTGCTCATCTTGCGCGGTTGCCCAGGATCAGGGTCTGCAGGGCGGCGCGGCGGGCGGTATCCTCGAGCCCGACGGCGCGGAAGGCGGCCAGCGCCTCGGCCAGCGCGCCGGTGTCGCCGGTCTGGCCGAGTTCATAGAGCGCGATGGCGGTCAGGATCGCCTCGCCCAGGCGGGCCTCTTGCAGCAGGGCGGTGATGTCGTCGGGCGGCGGCGTGGTGCCGAAGCCGCGGGCGATGGCGGTCTGGGTGGTGTCGCGGCCGGGGGTGTCGGGGCTGCCGCGCGCGATGCTGCTGGCAAAGCTGCGGGCGGGGATGTCGGGGCCCTTGGTCTTGGCGGCTTCCTCGTAGGCGGGGCCGAGCAGGGCCACGTCATAGGCCAGCGTTGCGGCCTCGTCGGTCAGGGGCAGGCGCATCAGGTCCGCGCCGTAGAGGTCGGCAAAGGGGATTTCCAGACGCGCGGCGCGCATGGCCCGCCAGGCGCCGGGCAGCGCCTGCGTCACGGCCCCCGGATCGCCCGAGCGCATGGCGGTGTCGAAGCGTTGCAGGGCGGCGACCCGGTCCCAGATGCCACCCGAGGCGGCGGGCAGGCGTTTGGAGTAGATCCCCAGCAGGCGGTTCACCGACAGCGCGCCGGTGCGGGCCAGCCGTTCGGCGGCGGTCAGCTCGGCCTTCCAGCCGACGGTGTCGCGCAGGTCGGCCATGGCAAAGGCGCGGGGCAGGGTGTTGGTGGGCAGCGGCTCGCCCACGGCCTCGTAGATGCGAAACAGCAGCGGGCTGGGCCGGACCGGGGGCAGGGGCGGCGGCTCGCCCTCATAGAGTTCGGGGTCGAGAAAGCGCGCCAGCATCTCGTCCTCGAGATCGGTGATGAACCCCAGCGCGCGGGCGGTGTCGAGCGTCAGCGCCGCCGCCGTCCAGTCGCCGCCGCGCGCGGTGCAGAAGATCCGCGCGGCATAGGACGGGCTGAGATGCGGACGCGCGCGCAAGGTGCGGCAGGCGTGATCCTCGTCGCCGGTCAGCAGGGTGGCATCGAACCAGCGTTGAAACAGCGGCGGCGTGGTTGCGCCCGCGCGCTCCAGCAGGGCCTGCGCGGGTTCCACCGCGCCCAGCCCCATCAGCGCGTCGATCCGCGCCTGCAGGAAAATCGCCTGCGGCCCGGCATCTGTCGGCGCGTCGGCCTCGGCCAGCAGCAGGGTATAGAGCAGCGACTGCATCGCGGGCAGATTGTCGACATGGCGCGCGGCCAGCAGATCGCGCAGGTCGGCGGCGCGGCTGGCCTGCCACAGGCTGCGCGGCAGGCCGGTGACGGATGAGGGCAGCAGCCCCACCGCATCGACGCGCACCTGATCCAGCGGGGTGACGTTCACGACGGGAATGGTGGCGGTTTCGGCCACCGGCGATTCGTTCAGCGGGGCCACCGGCGGCACCGGCACGGCGCGCGTGACGGGCAGGGCGGTGGGGGTGCTCAGCCAGTCGATCGCCGACAGCGGCGCGTCCTGCGCCGGCGCGGCCAGCGGCCACAGACACAGACACAGACACAGAAGCAATGCCAGACTATTCCGCATTCAGGATCACCGGCTGGCGTATCTCGTCCTGCGGGGGCGAGAAATCGGCCCCCAGGAACGGCCCGATATAGGCATAGGCAATCAAGGCCAGCCCCCCCAGCAGGACCAGATACAGTAAAAGCTTCAGTAGTCGTCCCATCGTGCCCGCCCGCCTGTGTCTTTGTTTTTGCAAGTTATAACTGGCATTTCGCCAAAGATCACGTCATTCAGGCGACAATATGAAAAAACGGCACCGACACGCCGACAAGGGGATTGATGGGCTGGCGTCTTAAGAAAACCGTGGTGATGGTGGGCATGATGGGGGCCGGCAAGACCGCCGTGGGCCGCGCGCTGGCGCAGCGACTGGGCGTGCCGTTCCTGGATTCGGATGCCGAGATCGAGACGGCGGCCAACCGTACCATCCCCGAGATTTTCGCTCGCGACGGCGAGGCGTTCTTTCGCCTGAAAGAGGCGCAGGTGATCGAGCGTCTGCTGACGGCGCAACGGGGCATCCTGTCGACCGGCGGCGGGGCCTTCATGGCCGAGAGCAACCGGAAGGTGATCGCCGACAAGGGCGTGGCGGTCTGGCTGGATGCGGGGCTGGATCTGCTGTGGCAGCGCGTGCGCCACAAGGAAAGCCGCCCGCTGCTGCGCACCGCTGATCCGCGCGCCACGCTGGCGGGGCTCTACCGCGACCGCGTGCCGGTCTATGCGCTGGCCGATCTGCGGGTCGATGTGCAGCCGGGATATTCGATCGAGGATACGGTGGGCCGGGTGGTCGATGTGCTGCTGACCCGCCCCGACGTGTTGGAGGCGAAATGAGCATCGAGACCGTGCATGTGGCCCTGCCGGGGCGCGCCTATGATGTGCATATCGGCCCCGGACTGCTGGTCCGGGCAGGCGCGCTGATTGCGCCCCTGCTGCACCGTCCGCGCGTGGCCGTGGTGACCGATGACACCGTGGGGGCGCTGCATCTCGACGCCTTGCGTGCGGGGCTTGCCGCATCAGGCATCGAGATGGTGGCGCTGTCGCTGCCGCCGGGCGAGGCCACCAAGAGCTGGCCGCATCTGCAACGCTGCACCGAGTGGCTGCTGGAGCAGAAGGTCGAGCGCCGCGATGTGGTGGTGGCGCTGGGGGGCGGGGTGATCGGCGATCTGGTGGGGTTTGCCGCCGCGATCCTGCGGCGCGGCGTGCGTTTCGTTCAGATCCCCACCTCCCTGCTGGCGCAGGTCGACAGCTCGGTCGGCGGCAAGACCGGCATCAACGCACCGCAGGGCAAGAACCTGATCGGGGCATTTCACCAGCCCGCCCTTGTGCTGGCGGATGTGTCGGTTCTGGGCACGCTGGCGCGTCGCGATTTTCTGGCGGGCTACGGCGAGGTGGTCAAATACGGCCTGCTGGGCGATGCGACATTCTTTGCCTGGCTTGAAGCCCAAGGCCCGGCCGCAGCCGATGGCGACATGGCCGCGCGCATCCATGCGGTCCGGCGCTCGGTCGAGATGAAGGCCCGCATCGTCGAGCGCGACGAGACCGAGCAGGGCGACCGCGCGCTGCTGAACCTCGGCCATACCTTCTGTCATGCGCTGGAATCGGCCACCGGCTATTCCGACCGCCTGCTGCATGGCGAGGGCGTGGCGATCGGCTGCGCGCTGGCGTTCGACCTCTCGGCCCGGCTGGGCCTGTGCAGCCAGGAAGATCCCAGCCGCGTGCGCGCCCATCTGCGTGCCATGGGGATGAAGACCGACCTGTCGGATATCGCGGGCGATCTGCCGGATGCGGATGCGCTGGTGGCGCTGATGGGGCAGGACAAGAAGGTGGTGGACGGCAAGCTGCGCTTCATACTTGCGCGCGGCATCGGCGACGCTTTCGTGACCTCCGATGTCCCGCCCGAGGCTGTCGGAACCCTGTTGCAGGGCGCGCTGGCCCAGAGAGGCTGACAAGTCGCGGCGACACCCTCTGCGTTTCCCCCTGTTCTTCCTCTCTCTGAAAGTATCCTGGGGGGTCTGGGGGGCAACGCCCCCCAGCCGGTCGGACAGGCGCAAGCCTGTCCGAAACCTTACGCGTCCGCCAGCTTGATCAGCGCATGACGCTTCTTGCCCGCCGACAGCTTGATCGGGCGCGCCAGCCGGGCGGCGTCGATCATCAGCCCGGCATCGTCCAGCGGAGCATCGTCGATCCGCGCGCCGTTCTCGGCAATCAGCCGCTTGGCGTCCTTGCCCGATTTCGCCAGCCCTGACCGCACGATCAGTTGCACGATGGACATGCCCTCGCCCAGTTCGTCCGCGCTCAGCGCCAGCGTGGGCAGGTCATCGCCCACGCCGCCGTGTTCGAACACCTGACGCGCGGTGGCCTCGGCTGCGGCGGCAGCCTCGGCCCCGTGGCAAAGGGTGGTGACGGCATTGGCCAGCACCACCTTGGCGGCGTTGATCTCGGACCCGTCCAGCGCGCCCAGGCGCTCGCATTCGTCCAGGTCGATCTCGGTATAGAGCTTGAGGAACCGGCCCACGTCGGCATCGGTGGTGTTGCGCCAGAACTGCCAGAACTCGTAGGGGCTCAGCATGTCGGCGTTCAGCCAGATCGCGCCGCCGGCGGATTTGCCCATCTTCTTGCCGTCGCTGGTGGTCAGCAGGGGCGAGGTCAGGCCATAGATCTCGTGATCCAGCACCCGGCGGGTCAGGTCGATGCCGTTGACGATATTGCCCCACTGGTCGCTGCCACCCATCTGCAGAACACAGCCGTAGCGTCGGTTGAGCTCAAGAAAATCATAGGCTTGCAGGATCATGTAGTTGAATTCGAGGAAGGACAGCGATTGCTCGCGGTCCAGCCGCGACTTCACCGATTCAAACGACAGCATCCGGTTGACGCTGAAATGCCGCCCGATGTCGCGCAGGAAATCGAGGTAGTTCAGATCGTCCAGCCATTCGGCATTGTTCAGCATCAGCGCATCGGTCGGCCCGTCGCCATAGGTCAGGTATTTCGCGAACACCTGCTTCATGCCCGCGATGTTGTCGTCGATCTGGTCGGGCGTCAGCAGCGGGCGTTCGTCCGCGCGAAAGCTGGGATCGCCCACCTTGGTCGTGCCGCCACCCATCAGGGTGATCGGCTTGTGCCCGGTCTTTTGCAGCCAGCGCAGCATCATGATGTTCAGCAGGTGGCCGACATGCAGCGATTTCGCCGTCGCATCATAGCCGATATAGGTGGTGACCACCCCCTTGCTCAGCGCCTCGTCCAGGCCCTGATAATCGGTGCAGTCGGCCAGAAAGCCGCGTGTCATCATCACGTGCATGAAGTCCGATTTGGGGTGATAGGTCATCCGTCTTGTCCCTTGTGCGGTTGCGCGGCATGTATAGGGACCGAATGGGCAAAGGAAAAGGCCATGTTGCAGGGGCAGGTGATACGGGCACTGGGGGCGATGTCGGGCACGTCGCTGGACGGGGTGGACGCGGCTGTGGTCGAGACCGACGGCGTGACCATCGCGGGCTTTGGCCCCAGCGATTACCGGCCCTACAGCGCCGAGGAACAGGCCGTGCTGCGCGCGGGCCTTGGCCGCTGGCCCGGCGAGCCGGGTGTGGACGCGGCGGCGGCGCTGGTGCAGGAGGCGCATGCGCAGGTGCTGGAGCGGTTTCAGGACGTGGACCTTGTGGGGTTTCACGGCCAGACGCTGGCGCATGACCCCGCCGGGCGCGGCACCCATCAGGCAGGAAGCGGTGCCTGGCTGGCCGACCGGCTGGGCCTGCCGGTGGTCTGGGATTTCCGCAGTTCTGATGTGCGGCTGGGCGGGCAGGGCGCGCCGCTGGCGCCGTTCTTCCACTTTGCCTGCGCGCGCTGGATCGGGGCCGACGCGCCCTTGGCGTTCCTCAACCTTGGCGGGGTGGGCAACCTGACATGGATCGACCCCGCAGCCCCCGCGCCGGAAGCGCCGGGCGCGCTGCTGGCGTTTGACACGGGGCCCGCCAATGCGCCGATCAACGACCTGATGATGCAAAGGCGCGGGCAGGCCTATGACACCGGCGGTGCGCTGGCCGCGACGGGGCAGGTGGTGGAGGGCGCGCTGGAGCTATTCCTGGACGAGGGATATTTCCTGAAGATCCCGCCTAAATCGCTGGACCGCGACGATTTCGGCCTGATGCTGGACCTTGTGCGCGAGCTGAACGATGCCGATGCGGCCGCGACGATGACGGCGATGGCGGCCACGGCGGTGATGCAGGGGATGCAGTTCTGCCCCAGCCCACCGGCAAAGCTGCTGGTGACGGGGGGCGGACGGCACAACCCGGTGATGATTGACATGCTGGCGGCAGGGCTGGATTGCGATGTCGCCCCGGTCGAGGCGGTGGGGCTGGACGGCGACATGCTGGAGGCGCAGGCCTTTGCCTATCTGGCGGTGCGCGTGGCGCGCGGCCTGCCCACATCCTGTCCCGGCACCACCGGCGTGCGCGCCGCTGTGGGCGGCGGCGAGATCAGCGGCACGTTGCCCGGCAGTCGGCGGGCGTGATCCCGGGCCAGTCGGTCAGCCCCGGTCAGGGGGGCCGATCCGCTTGCCCCAAGCGTGCTGGAGCATGGTCTGCTCCGGGGCGGTGCGCCGGTTTTTGCCGCCGGGGGAGAAGCGCCCGAGACAGCCGGCAAAGGCCCGCGTCCCATCTTGCTGCAAGACAATCCTGTTTATTTTCAGCGGCTTGCAAAGTCCTGCCAACCTGTTCTGAAGGCTTCACGGACCTGTGGCCGCTGATACAGACCCGCACCACGGGGGCCTGTGTGGCAGAGCGCGTCAGCTTTCCTGTCGGCGCAGCGCGGGTGATCCTTCGTGCTGTGTCTTGCGGTCGCGTTGCAGCAGATCGTAGAGCACCGGCGTCAGGAACAACGTCAGGACCGAGGCCAGAAAGAAGCCGCCTATGATGACGATGCCGATTGCGGTGCGACTTGCGGCACCTGCTCCGCTTGACAGGACCAGGGGCACGGCCCCGAGGACGGTCGAAAGGACCGTCATCATGATGGGGCGCAGGCGCACGGTCGCGGCCTCGATCACGGCCTCGCGGACGGGCTGGCCGTCGTCCCGCAGCTGATTGGCAAATTCCACGATCAGAATGCCGTTCTTGGCCATCAGGCCGATCAGCATGACCATGCCGACCTGCGTGTAGATATTCACCGCTTCGCCCAGAGCGAAAAGGGTCAGCAAGGCCCCAGCAACCGCAAGCGGCACAGACAGCAGGATAACGACCGGTTGCACAAAGCTCTCGAATTGCGCGGCGAGGACCAGAAAGACCACCAGCAGCGCGAGGGCAAAGGTCAGCGCGATCCCGCCCGAGGTTTCCTGAAAGCTCTTGGCCTGACCTGAATAGGAGATCTGCATTTGCGCGGGCAGATCTGCGGCGATCCGTTCCACTGTTGCAATCGCAGAGCCCAGATCGACGCCATCGGCCAACGAGGCCGATAGGTCGACCGCGGGCTGGCGGTTGAACCTGTTGAAGGCCGCGACCGAGGCGCGCCGTTCCAGCGTGACCAGCCCGTCGAGCGGCACCAACGCGCCACTCTCGGCGCGCACATTGATGCCACGCAGATCCTGTGCGGCTGCGCGGCGTTCATCGGGCGCTTGCAGGATCACCGGATACTGGCGGTCCTGCGAGATGAATTCGGTCACTTCGGCCGAGGCGAAAAAGGTGCGGATCGCATCGGATATGTCGCGGGCAGATACGCCGATCTCGCGGGCAAGCGATCTGTTCACGTTGATATCATAGCCCGGCGTGTTCACCTCGTAGGCGCGGCGCACATCGACCACATCGGAACTGTCGCGCAGGGCATCGGCCAATTGCCTGGAATATTCGGCCACCTGATCGAAGCCGGGGGCGGTCACGATGATTTCGAGCCCCGAATCGCCGCCGGCATCAAGGCCGGACGGTGCGAAGGCGCGGATATCGGCGCGCGTGATCTGCGCGAATTGCGGGCGCAGTTCCGAAAGCACGTCGCGGGGGCCCATCTCGCGCGCATCCCAAGGGGCCATGGTGGCCACGAGAAAGGCGCGCCCGCTTTCGCCGTATTGGCCGACAATGGCGATGACGTTATCGACGATGCCATCGTCGCGATAGGGCTGGATCAGATCTTCGACCTGCTGGACGGCAGTGTCGGTGAGGTCCAGCGCCGATCCTGCGGGCGCCTGCACGGAGACGAAGAAGATGCCGCGATCCTCGTCCGGTGTGAGCTGTGCCGGAAGCTGTTGGTAAAGCGTCCATGACATGCCGGTCAGACCCGCGCTGATGGCAAGGGTGATGACCGGCACACGGATCGCGCCGGTCAGCAGGCGGCGGTAACCGTTGGCAAGCTTGTCGGTGGCGGCTTTGACCATGCGGGCGAAACGGCTGGTATTCATCCCGGGCTTGAGGACACGACCCGCGATCACCGGACATAGTGACAGTGCCACGAAGGTGGAGAGCGCGACCGCGCAGGCAAGGGTGATGCCGAATTCCTGGAAAAGCTGGCCAATCTCGCCTTCGAGAAAAGAGAGCGGCACAAAGACCGCGATCAGCACGGCCGAGGTCGAGACCACGGCGAAAAAGACCTGATTGGCACCTGCGCGGGCGGCCTCGGCGGGGTGTTCACCGTTTTCGATGCGGCGTTCGATGTTTTCGAGCACGACGATCGCATCATCGACCACCAGCCCGATGGCAAGGATCAGGGCGAACAGCGTCAGGATGTTGACCGAGAACCCGGCCACGGCAATCGCGGCACAGGCCCCCAGAAGCGCGATGGGGATCGTGACCGCTGGCACGATGGTCGCCAGGATCGAGGTCAGAAAAACAAAGATGACGGCCACGACGATAGCGACCGAAATGGCCAGTGTGGTCGCCACCTGCCGGATCGAATCCTCGATGAAATCGGCATCATCCGAGGTGATCTGCAAGGTCGTGTCATCGGGCAGATCGGACTGGATGTCGGTCACCTCGTCGTTCACGGCGTCCGAAATGGTCAGCGTGTTGGAGGCCGATTGGCGCAGAACGCCCAGACCGATTGCCGTTTCGGCATTGGCGCGAAACTGGCTGTCATCGGTTTCGGTCCCGATCTCGATCCGCGCCACATCGCCCAAGGTCACGTGTCCCGTCTGCGTGCTGCGCACGACGAGACCTTCGAATTCTGCGGCGCTGGTCAGGCGGGTATCGGTGCGCAAAAGATAGTTGCGGGCGGTGTTCTCGAACTGGCCGGCGGGCAATTCGAGGTTGTTGGCGCGCAGGGCATCGGCGATTTCGGTGGCGGTCACATCGCGCGCGGCCATCGCCTCGGGGTCAAGCCAGACGCGCATCGCATAGGGACGGTCGCCATATATCTGCACGGCAGCGACACCGGCCAGCGTTTCGAGCCGGTCGGTGATGAACCTGTCGGCATAGTCGGTCAGTTCCTGCGCCGAGAGGTTCTGCGAGGTCATGGTCATCCAGATTATGGGATCGCCCTGACTGTCGTTCTTTTCGATCCGCGGCTCTTCCGCCTCTTGCGGCAGGTCTTGGGACACGGCCTGCACGGCAGCGCGCACATCCGAGGCCGCCTGATCCACATCAGCACCCTGCTGGAAGGTGATGACGGTGCGCAGGCCGCCAAGTTCGGATTCCGTCGAAAAGCGGTCGATGCCGGCGACGGTCGAGATCGCGCCGTCGACCACGGACGCGAGTTCGTTATCGACCACCCCCGGCCCTGCACCGATATAGTCCACGCTGACGGTGACCTGCGCGGTGGTCGTGTCGGGCAGTTCGCGCACGGGCATCGACGTCAGGCCCGTGATGCCGAGGATGACGATCAGGATCGACATGACCGTCGCCAGAACCGGGCGGCGCATGCAGAGGTCGGGAAGGGTCATTGAGCATCCTCCGCCGAAATCTCCTTGGCCACCTCGACCGGCGCACCATCGCTGAGCTGGTCCCACCCTGCGATGACGATCCTATCATCGGGCGAGAGCCCGTCGGTGATCTCGGTCAGATCGCCAAGCGACTGGCCGGTTTGGATACTGTTGCGTTCGGCGGTGTCGTCGACCACCGTGTAGACATAGGTGGACAGGCCCTCGCTGATGATGGCGTCGTCGGGGATGGCGAGGGCCTGGTAGGTGTCAAGGACCAGGCGGGTGCTGGCGAACATGCCGCCGATCAGCTGCTGGTCGGGGTTGTCGATCTGTGCGCGGATTTCAAAGCTGCGCGTGCCCAGGTCGATCTCGGTGCCGCGCAGGGTGACCTCGCCGGCGAAAACCTCGTCGGGATAGGCAGGGGTGGTGAGCTCGAGGCTTTGTCCCGGGGCGACGCGGTCGTAATATTGTTCGGGCAGCGCAACGATCACCTCGACCGCGGTCAGATCCGAAAGGCGGGTGACGGGTGCGCCTGCTTCGAGAAGTCCGCCCACCTCGGCCTCGATCACGCCGAGTGTGCCTGCGAAGGGCGCTGTGATCGCGCGGTCGTCCGTGGCAGTGGCAGCCGTCATGACAGCGGCTTCGGCGCGGCGCAGGGTGGCGCGGGCCTCTTCGAGTTGGGCTTGGGCGGCGGCATTGCTCTCGGCCAGTTGCGTGACCCTTTGCAGTTCCTGCTCGGCCTCGTCGAACGTGGCTTGGGCGTCGGCGAGGTGGGCGCGTTCGGTGCGGTCGTCGAGCTGGATCAGAAGATCGCCCTCTGCGACCTCTTGCAGGGACGAGACCGGCAGTTCGGCGATCCGGCCCGCCGCATTGGGCACGATATCTACGCGGCGGACGGGGCGCAACGAGCCGATGCCGGTGACCTGTTCGTCAATGTCGCGCATCTGCGGGGTGGTGACATCGACCCTGATCGCCTGCCGGTTTCGCGCATCGCCATCGCCTTCGCCGTCCGGGTCGGACAGCAGCAGTTGCGTGCCGAATGCGCCTGCGGCGACGCAGGCCAGAACAAGGCAAAAGCCGATGAAGATTTTGCCGGTGCGGATCACGGGGTTTGTGTCAGACATACCGGTCACGTAGGTCATCAGCCAGTTTATCAACTTTGCGCAGGTATGTGCGCGGATCGGGGCCGATCAGCCAGATCCCGGCGGCAAAGACGAAAAAAACGACAGTGTGGATATCTGCCCAGACAGGCACAGGACCCAGCGTGACGGTGCGGCAGACGAAGCCGAAGACCCATGCCCTGGACGGTCGAGCCGTGATCTTGCGGGCAGTGGGCGTGGGTGATTTACTCTCGCATGAGAACCCGCCGACACGGAAAGGGCGGGCGTGGCGAGAGAGGTCGATGAATGTATCGCAAGGGTGAAGTCAGCTATGAACCACTGCCTCTGCCGGACAAGGTCCAGATGGCGGAGGCCGATGCCATCAAGGCCGCCGAAGCGTTTCGTGGCTACATGCGAAAGCGCCACTCGGTGCGCCATTACGACACACGCCCCGTTCCGGAGGCTGTGATCACCGAGTGCATTGAAGCGGCAGCCACGGCACCCTCGGGCGCGAACCATCAACCTTGGCATTTTGTCGCCATCTCGGATCCGGAGATGAAGGCCCGGATCCGCGCCGCTGCCGAGGAAGAGGAGAAGGATTTCTATGCCGGGGGCGGCGGTGACGAATGGCTGTCTGCTCTCGAGCCGATCGGCACAGGGGCCAGCAAGCCGCACCTGACCGACGCGCCTTGGCTGATCGTCGTATTCGCGCAGCGTTATGGAGTGACCCAGGACGGCATTCGCTACAAGAACTACTATGTTCCCGAAAGCGTCGGCATCGCCACCAGCTTTCTGATCGCGGCGCTGCATCATGCCGGGCTTGTCTGTCTGGAGCACACGCCGAACCCGATGAAATTCCTGCCCGAGCTGTGTCGCAGACCGGCCCACGAAAAGGCGGTCATGATTCTCCCGGTCGGCTATCCGGCTTCTGACGCAACCGTGCCGGCCGTTGCCAAGCGAAAGAAACCTCAAAGCGAGATCCTGACGGTTATGCGTTCGTCCGAAGAACCGGCATGAGGGTCTTGCGGATCTGCGTATCAAACCGCGACCGGTCCACGGCGCGGCCGCTCGAGATCAGGCCGACCGGCATGGTGGCCGAGCATGAAGCGCATCACGTAGGAGGTTGACGGCGGATGCGGCCGTTCTGCTTCGTGCGGATCCATGCCCTGAAGCACGGCGCGCCCTTCCGGTCGGGCCGTTCCATGATTGTTCCCATCGAGCTTTCCTTTCCGGTTTGTTTTCCGATGTTCAGGAGATCGATCCGGCATCCGGCATCCGGGCGGATCCGTGATCAGGGTTCGATATCTCGAGCGTGAGGTCGGGTGGCGATCGTGCGGACGCGTGAAGTCGTGGCCTTTCCCATGGGTGAGAAAAGCCTCGAAAAACGCGTCGTTTGCGGTGCAACAAATCGGGTTCGGTGCAACATTGTGTTGCACCACCCCCTGAAAACGGGGCAAACAGCCCCCTAATCAAGGAAAACGGAAACGATGTCCGATCGAGGAACGCCAACAAAACAAGGGAAATCGGACGTCCAGCGGGCGGCCCGCCTATCCGTGGCACCCATGATGGACTGGACCGACCGTCACTGCCGGTACTTCCATCGGCGCATCAGCGGGCAGGCCCTGTTGTATACCGAGATGGTGACCGCACCGGCGCTGGTGCGGGGCAACGCGCTGCATCTTGTGGCGTTCGCAAACGAGGAGCATCCCGTCGCGCTGCAACTTGGTGGCTCGGACCCGGGCGAGTTGGCGCAGGCTGCGCGGATCGGGGCGGCGGTGGGGTATGACGAGATCAACCTCAACTGCGGCTGCCCCAGCGACCGGGTGCAGTCGGGCACGTTTGGTGCGGTTTTGATGAAACATCCCGCACTCGTGGCCCGTTGTGTGCGCGCGATGCAGGACGCTGTTGACGTCCCCGTCACCGTGAAATGCCGCGTCGGGGTCGATGATCAGAACCCCGAGGAGGTGCTGCCCGAGTTTCTGGCCCAGATCGTGGCGGCGGGGTGCGAACGGGTCACCATCCACGCCCGCAAGGCCTGGCTCCAAGGCCTGTCACCCAAGGAAAACCGCGACATTCCCCCGCTGGATTACGATCTGGTCTTTCGCATGAAGCAGTTGTTTCCGCATCTGCAAATTTCCATCAACGGCGGGGTCGAGAGCATCGCGGCGGCGGCCGACCTGCTGGACGGCGGGGTGGACGGGGTGATGATCGGGCGCGCGGCCTATCACCGGCCGTGGGATATCCTTGGCGATGCCGACCGGGTCGTGTTCGGTCAGCAGCCCCCGGCAGGGCGGCGCGAGGATGTCGCCCGTGCCATGTATCCCTATATCGCGGCCCATCTGGCCGATGGCGGGCGGCTGAACCAGGTGACGCGGCACATGCTGGGCCTGTTTCACGGCCAGCCCGGCGCGCGGCAGTGGCGGCGGATCCTGTCCGAGAAATCCGTGGTCAAAGGCGCCGGGCTTGAGGTGATGGACGAGGCGCTGGCCGCGGTGACAGCCGAATCCCTGCGCGCGGCGGAATAGGGCAGTCGCGCCGCAGGTCATCAAGGCTCTGCTGCGCGCGGATCAGGAAATGGTCGGCGCAGGCATGACGTTTGCCACCAGGCCAGAGCGGTGGTGACGATTGCATTTTTGTGGGTAATCAGGAACCGCGCGGCGGCGGCAGTGCGGCGGGGCCTTTCCTGCGTGCTGCGGGCATGCAGGGCCCCGCGCTGTTCCAGCAGATCGACATCCGGGTGCTCGATGGCGGTGCCGGGCGCCATGCGCAGCACCCCGGCAAGCGCGGCGGCGCAACCGGGGTCCAGCCGCTCGCCTTCAGTGCGCGCGGCGTGATCGTGGTGCAGGTCGGGCAGCGCGGTATTCCCCAGATGGATCAACAGGATACCGGCCTGTGTGAAATCCACCGCCGTCAGGTCGAGAAAGAATGGGGCTTTAAGCGGGCAGGTGCACAGCCGCTGGCATCCGCGCGTGGCAGCGTGTAAGCGGTGCGGGCGGACAAATTGGGGGGAACCATGCCCGACACGATGCTTTTGATTCAGATGGTGATTTTGCTGATCGTGATCGGCGGGCTTGCGGGCGTGCTGGCGGGCCTGTTGGGGGTCGGCGGTGGCATCGTGCTGGTGCCGGCGTTCTTTTATGCCTTCCAGACGCTGGGCTATGACGGGCCACAACTGATGCAGGTTTGTCTTGCGACCTCGCTGGCGACGATCATCGTCACCTCGCTACGATCGGTCCTGAGCCATAACAAGAAGGGCGCGGTCGACTGGACCATCCTGCGCGGCTGGGGGCTTGGCATTGCCATCGGGTCGATCATCGGCGTTCTGGTGGCGGCCAACCTGCGTTCGGTCGTGCTGCAGGGGATCTTTGGCGGGCTGGGCCTGGTGATCGGGGCCTATCTGGGACTGGGCCGGTCGCATTGGCGGCTGGGCGAGGCGATGCCCAAGGGCATCACCCGGGCGATCGTGTCGCCCATGGTGGGCTTTTTGTCGGTGCTGATGGGGATCGGCGGCGGCAGCTTTGGCGTGCCGTTGATTAGCCTCTATGGCACCCCCATTCACAGGGCCGTGGCGACCGCCGCAGGCTTTGGCGTGATCATCGCCGTGCCTTCGGTGATCGGGTTCCTGTTCCTTGACGTGCAGGATGCGCCGCCGCTGACTCTGGGGGCTGTGAACGGACCGTCATTCCTGCTGGTGATCGCGATGACACTGATGACCGCGCCGCTAGGCGTGCGTCTGGCCCATGCTACCGATGCGGCCCGGCTGCGCCGGATCTTTGCCGTTTTCCTGACACTGGTGGCGCTGAACATGCTGCGCAAGGCCGTGGGGTGGTGAACCGCGCCGCCCTTGCAGGTCAGTCCTGACGATTCAGGCGGCCCGCACGACCGCCGCGCCGCTTTTGCAGCAGCGGCGCGCGGTCGGGCAGGGCGGCCATGATGTCGCGCCGCTCGGCCGGGGTCATCCTTCCCCAGAGCGTGATCTCGTCGATCGAGCGCAGGCAGCCGGTGCACAGGCGCGTCTCGGGGTGGATGACGCAGACCTTGATGCAAGGGCTTTCGATCTCGTCGCGTTTCCATATCTGGTCGGTCATTGCGTCGCCCTCAGATGTGCCAGACGGTCCAGCGTTCCTTGCAGGATATAGGACGCGGCGACGTGGTCGATCACCTCGGCGCGACGTTTTCGTGTCGTATCCGCCTCGAGCAGGGCGCGTTCGGCGGCGACGGTGGACAGCCGTTCGTCCCAGAACCCGATCGGCAGGTCGGTCAGCCGCGACAGGTTGCGCGCAAAGGCGCGGGTGGACTGGCAGCGTGGGCCTTCGCTGCCGTCCATGTTGCGCGGCAGGCCAAGGACCAGCCCGCCGATGTTGCGCGCGGTGCAGATCTCCAGCAGGCGGGCGGCGTCGAGCCCGAATTTCTTGCGCCGGATGGTTTCCAGCGGGGTCGCCACCGACAGCACGGTGTCGGAGACGGCCACGCCGATGGTGCGATCGCCCAGATCCAGCCCCGCCAGCCCGCGCATCGGCGGCAGGACGGTGGCGAAATCGGTGATCTCTTCGTGGATCATTCCGGCACGCCCGCGGTGCGCGCGGCATCCGTGACGGTCTGCAATGCTTCGCTATCCTCGGCAAAAGCTGCGCGGGCGGCCTCATAGGCGATCTGCGCGCCTTCGGTGTCGCCAAGCGCGGCGTAGGAGGAGATCAGCCGCGCCCATTCCTGCGCGCTGCCGCCCTCGGCATTCAGCCGCTCGGACAACCCGGTGACCATGCCGCGGATCATCTGCTGACGATCCTCGGGCGACATCTGCGCGGCGCTCTCCATCTCTGCGGCGCTGGGGCCGGGCAGGGCGGGCGCGTCGCCGGTCAGGCCCGCCGCCTCTGCCGCCTCGCGCACGGTGGCCAGCATGTCGGGTTCCGATGCAAAGACCTGCTGCGCCTCGGCCCAGATGGCGCGGGCGCGGGTGGTGTCGCCCAACTGCCCCAAGGCGTTGATCAGCTGCGCCCATTCCTGCGCCGACCCGCCCTGACTGGCCAGGCGGCTCATCAGCCGGTCGACCATGCCGCCGATCATCTGCTGACGCTCTTCGGGGGTCATGTCGGCGGCGTCGTCGATGTCCTGCGCGCTGGGGCCGGGAATCGCCGACAGGGTGGGTGCGGTATAGTTCACACCGGCGCGGGCGGCGATTTCGTCGATCTGGCTGAGGATCGGCGCGATCCAGGGCGCATCCGACGGCCCTTCGCTCAGCAGCGCATCCCATACGCGGAAGGCCTGATCGGGACGGTCCACCTGTGCGGCCAGCAGACCCATGTAATAGCGCGCCGTGCCGTTCGAGGGATCGCGCGCCAGCGCCGCGCGCAGGGCGTCTTCGGCTTCGGGGCTGACATAGCCGCCGGCGGCCAGGATCATCATGTCGGCGTAATCGGCGAAATCCTGACCCGCAGCCTCGACGCCGCGGATTGACAGAACACCTGCCTGCGCCTCATAGGCGGCGCGGAAATTGCCCAGGGCCGCTTCGTTCCGGGCGAGCAGCATCCGTCCCTGCAGGTCGGCAGGGCGCGCCGCCACGGCCTCCCGCAGGCGTTTGACCAGTTCAAGGTATTCATCGGGCGGCGTCTGCGGCAGGTCGGGCAGGGCGACACGCGCCTCGGCCTCTTCCTGCGAGGGGCGGTTTTCGCGGATCTCGCTGGACTGCGCGATGCGCATCTGAAGCCCCAGATCGCCATAGCCCGGCGCGCCCATCTGCCAATACAGCCCCAAGGCGCCTGCCACCAGCAGCACGCCCGTGCCCGCGGCCACGGCGCGCGACACGCCAGTCGGCTGATCGCCCGAGGCGGCAACATCGTTCAACTGCGCATCGGCGGCCAGAATGCGACGTGACACTTCCGAGCGGATCCGCTCGGCATCATCGGCACCGATCACGCCGCGCGCCATGTCGCGGTCGACCTCCTTCAACTGGTCGCGATAGACCTGCAGATCATAGGCGGCAGGATGCTCGGCATCGCGCCGCCCGCGCAGAACGGCCAGTGCCAGCAGGGCCGCCACGGCCAGCGCCATCGCGCAGATGATGATCCAGAATGTCATGTTGCCTCCCATAAGATTGACGCTGATTTAACCATCCGGGGCCTGACACAAAAGGGGTAATCTGACGCAGGTGCGCCCGCGCGACGGGCCATGTCGCAACCGCGCGACATTGTGACGTTTCGAAACGGCGCGGGATGGCGGTAAAGGTCCAGATAGCAAGGCAGCCGGGGCGCGACGGATTCGTCCGTCGCACCGGCCTGCCGCAACCACCTGACGCACCGATGGAGCGCCCCCGAATGACACGATACTCGGTCTTTGCCGTCGCGCGCGAGGCGATGCGCCATCACACCGGCTGGCAGCGGGCATGGGCCAACCCGGCTCCGAAAAAGCGGTATGACGTGATCATCGTGGGGGCAGGCGGGCACGGTCTGGCCACCGCCTATTATCTCGGGCGCAATTTCGGCATAACCAATGTGGCGATCCTTGAAAAGGGCTGGCTGGGCGGCGGCAACACCGGGCGCAACACCACGATCATCCGCTCGAACTACCTTCAGGATCCGTCCGCCGCGATCTACGAGAAATCCCGCAGCCTGTACGAGGATCTGAGCCAGGACCTGAACTACAACATCATGTTCAGCCCCCGTGGCGTGATGATGCTGGCCCAGACCGAGCACGAGGTGCGCGGCTACCTGCGCACCGCCCATGCCAATGCCCTGCAAGGGGTGGACACGCGGTTCATCACGCCCGCCGAGGTGAAAAAGCGCGTGCCGATCATAAACCTTGACGGCCCGCGCTATCCTGTTCTGGGCGCGCTGTGGCAGGCCCGCGGCGGCACCGCGCGTCATGATGCGGTGGCCTGGGGCTATGCCCGCGCGTGTTCCGACATGGGCATGGACGTGATCCAGCAATGCGAGGTCACCGCCGTGCGCCGCGACGGGGGCCGCGTAGTGGGCGTGGACACCACCAAGGGCGCCATCGATTGCGACAAGCTGGGCATCGTGGTGGCCGGGCACTCGGGCGTTCTGGCCGAGATGGCGGGGTTCCGCCTGCCCATCGAATCCGTAGCCCTTCAGGCGCTGGTCTCTGAGCCGATCAAGCCATGCATGGATGTCGTGGTGATGGCCAACACAGTGCATGGCTACATGTCGCAGTCCGACAAGGGCGAGATGGTGATCGGCGGCGGCGCGGACGGCTACAACAACTACACCCAGCGCGGCAGCTTCCATCATATCGAGGAAACCGTGCGCGCCCTGATCGAGACCTTTCCGATGATCAGCCGCCTGAAAATGCTGCGCCAATGGGGCGGCATCGTGGACATGACCGGCGACCGCTCGCCCATCCTCAGCAAGACCCCGGTCGAGGGCGTGTTCATCAACTGCGGCTGGGGCACCGGCGGGTTCAAGGCCATCCCCGGCAGCGGCTGGGGCATGGCCGAGCTGATCGCCAAGGGTCAGTCACCTCTGACCGACGAGTTCTCCATGTACCGCTTCCGCGAGGGGAAATTCATCGATGAAAGCGTGGCGGCGGGGGTGGCGCATTGATGGGCATGCCTATTGCAAAATTCTCGGAAGAATTTTGCCAAGAGTTTTCAAAAACTCTTGGCATTGACCTAAAGAGGTTCCGTTCATGCTAACCCTCCAATGCCCCTGTTGCGGCCTCAATGCCGATGAAACCGAACTCCACCCCGGCGGCGAGGCGCATCTGACGCGCCATGGCCCCGGCAGCACCGATGACGATTTCGAGCAATACCTGTTCCTGCGCGAAAACCCACGCGGGGTGCATTTCGAACGTTGGCGCCACGCCAATGGCTGCGGCAAGTGGTTCCATGCTGCGCGTTGCACGCAGACGCTTGAAGTGTTCGGCACCTACACCGCCCAGACCGCCGAGCCGCCGCAACCCATCCGCGACGCCATCAGCGCGAAACGCCCCGGCTGGTCCTGGCGGGGGCTGTCGTGATGCGCGCCTGCTGTCTTCCTCTCTCTGAAAATATCCCGGGGTCCGGGGCAGCGCCCCGGGGCCAGCCACGCACGAAAGGCTCAAGATCATGAGCACGAGACTAGCCAAGGGCGGCCGCCTGCTGGATCGCGCCACGCAACTGCGGTTCAGCTTCAATGGCCAGCGCCTGACCGGGCATGCGGGCGATACGCTGGCCTCGGCCCTGCTGGCCAACGACCGGATGCTCGTCGGGCGCAGCTTCAAATACCACCGCCCGCGCGGGATCGTCGCCTCGGGCGCCGAGGAACCCAACGCGCTGGTCAACCTTGGCCGGGGCAACCAGCTGGAGCCCAACCAGCGCGCCACCACGACCGAGCTTTTCGCAGGGCTCAGCGCGACCAGCCAGAACCACTGGCCCAGCCTGGAATTCGACGTGGGCGCCATCAACGCGCATCTGTCGCGCTTTCTGCCCGCCGGGTTCTACTACAAGATGTTCATGTATCCGCGCGCCTTCTGGAAGCATGTCTATGAACCCTTCATCCGCCAGTCGGCGGGCCTTGGCCGCGCGCCGGATGCCGCCGCGCGCGATCAGGACACGTATGAGCATTTTCACGCCTTCACCGACCTGCTGGTGATCGGCGGCGGTGTTGCGGGCCTTCAGTCCGCGCTGACCGCAGGTCGCGCGGGCGCGCAGGTCCTGCTGATCGAACAGACCGCCCATTGGGGCGGGCGCGCGCCGGTCGATGGTGGCACGATCGACGGCCAACCGCCCGAGGTGTTCATCGACGCCGCCGTGGCCGAACTGGCCGCCATGCCCAACGTGCGGATGCGCCTGCGCACCATGGGAGCTGGGGTTTATGACCACGGCTATGTGCTGGCCTATGAACGGGTCAGCGACCACGCCCCCGGCACCCCCGGCCCGCGTCACCGGCTGTGGCGGCTGCGCTGCCGTCAGGTGATCACCGCCACTGGCGCCATCGAACGACCGCTGTCTTTCGCGGGCAACGACATTCCCGGCGTGATGCTGGCCAGCGCCGTGCGCGACTATGCCGTGAACTATGGCGTCTCGATCGGCGACCGGACCGTGATCGTCACCAACAACGACGATGCCTATCGCACCGCCATCACCCTGCGAGAACTGGGGCTGGAGGTGCCCGCCATCATCGACGCGCGCCCGCAGCCGGGCGGCGCACTGGCCGCACAGGCCCGCGAGATGGGCATCCGCATCGAACAAGGCCGCGCCATCGCCAAGGTCACCGGCGGCAAGCGTGTCGAGGGCGTCAGCATATGCCCGCAGGCCGGACAGGGTGCTGCGGTGCAGGACATCGCCTGCGACGCGGTGGCGATGTCGGGTGGCTGGTCGCCGGTGGTGCACCTGTGGTCGCATTGCGGCGGCAAGCTGCTGTGGGATGCCGGTCACGCCATGTTCCGCCCCAACCCCGACGCAGTCCCCACCGGGGCGGCGGGCGAGGCCGTGGTGATCGCCGCAGGCAGCGCCAATGGGCATCTGGGTCTGGGCGATGCACTGGACGACGCCACGCAGGCCGGGTTGGCTGCGGCGACGGCCCTGGGCCTCAAGCCGAAACAGGCCAAGGGCGCACCGCAGGCGCAGACCACCGACGAGGCCCCGATGACGCCCGTCTGGCTGATGCCGCAGGGCGCGGGCTATGACCTGCGTTCAAAAACCTGGCTGGACTTCCAGAACGATGTAAAAGTGTCCGACGTGCAACTGGCCGCGCAAGAGGGCTTTGAATCGGTCGAGCACGCCAAGCGCTATACCACGCTGGGCATGGCCACGGATCAGGGCAAGCTGAGCAATATCAACGGTCTGGCGATCCTGTCTGATGCCTTGGGTCAACCGATCCCGCAGACCGGCACCACCACCTTTCGCCCACCCTATACGCCGATCAGCATGGGGGCCATCGCGGGCGAGGCGCGCGGCGCGGTGTTCCAGCCCATCCGCCGCACGCCCCTGCAGGACTGGCACGAGGCGCAGGGCGCGTATTTCGAACCGGTGGGCCATTGGCGCAGGCCCTATTGCTATCCGCGCCGTGGCGAAACCCATGCACAAGCCGTCGCGCGCGAGATCAGCCAGACGCGCGGCGCGCTGGGGCTGCTGGATGCCTCGACCCTTGGCAAGCTTGTGGTTAAGGGCCCCGATGCGGGGCGGTTCCTCGACATGCTATACACCAACATGATGAGCACGCTGCCGGTCGGCAAATGCCGTTACGGGCTGATGTGTTCGGAAAACGGTTTTCTGATGGATGACGGCGTCGTCGCCCGCATCGACGACGACACATGGCTGTGCCACACCACGACCGGCGGGGCCGAGCGCATCCATGCCCATATGGAGGAATGGCTACAGACCGAGTGGTGGGACTGGCAGGTCTATGTCGCCAACGTGACCGAGCAATATGGCCAGATCGCCGTGGTAGGCCCCAAGGCGCGCACGGTGCTTGAGGCGCTGGGTGGCATGGACGTGTCGCGCGAGGCGCTGCCCTTCATGGGCTGGGCGGATGGCGTATTGGCGGGTATCCCGGCCCGCGTCCATCGCATCTCGTTCTCGGGCGAGCTGTCGTATGAGATCGCCGTCGATGCGGGCCAAGCCCGCGCGCTGTGGGACAAGCTGCTGGCAGCCGGGGCCGCGCACGATGTCATGCCCTATGGCACCGAGGCGCTGCATGTGATGCGCGCCGAAAAGGGGTTCATCATGATCGGGGACGAAACCGATGGCACGGTGATCCCGCAGGACCTGGGCCTTGGCTGGGCGATCTCGAAGAAAAAGACCGACTACATCGGCAAGCGCGCGCAGGAACGTCGGCACATGACCGACCCCGCGCGCTGGCAGCTGGTGGGGCTGGAAACCGTGGACGGCAGCGTGCTGCCCGATGGGGCCTATGCCGTGGCCGAGGGCCGCAATGCCAATGGCCAGCGCAATACCCAAGGGCGCGTGACGTCCACCTATCACTCGCCCACGCTGGGGCGCGGCATCGCCATGGGGCTGGTCCTGAACGGGCCGGACCGCTTGGGCGACCTGCTGGAGTTTCCCGGCACCGATGGCAAGACCACCAGGGCCCGGATCGTGAAGCCGGTGTTCTTTGACAAGGACGGGGAGAAGCAGAATGTCTGAGGCGGTCAGCGCGCTGGCAGGTGCTACGTTCGACGGGTTGGTGCAGGTGCACGAGGCCGGGGTGGAGGGCATGATCACCCTGCGGACGCAGGCGGATAACCCGCAACTGGCCGTGGCTTTGCGCGATGTGGCGGCGGTGGATATGCCGCCACAGCGCGGGATCGTCGCGGCGGGTGAGACCGCCGTGGCGTGGATGTCGCCCGATGAATGGCTGGTGATGCTGCCCTATGGGCAGGCGCAGGACGGCGTGGCGCGGTTGCGCAGCGCGCTGGCAGGCACGCATCACCTGGTCGAGAACGTGTCAGACGCGCGAGCGCTGTTCGTGCTGTCGGGCGAGGACGCCCGGCTGCGCGAGGTGCTGGCCAAGCTGGCCCCGGTCGACCTGCACCCCGACCGCTTTGGCCCGGGCGAGATGCGCCGCACCCGTCTGGCGCAAGTGCCCGGAGCGATATGGATGCCGCAGGCGGGGCAGGCGCGGGTGGTCTGTTTCCGTTCGGTCGCGCGATACGTGTTCGACCTGTTGTCGGTGGCCGCCAGCCCCGGCAGTTCGGTGGATCATTTCGGCTGAGGCTCAGCGGGCCAGGAACCCCTGCAACGCGGCAAGGGTTTCGTCCGGGTTGGTGTCTACCATGAAATGCCCGCCCGGGATCGCCTGTGCGCGCATGTCGGCCAACCGCCCCGCCCATGTGCCGGGCACGTCATAGGCCCGCGCCATCGGCCCGTCGGCACCATACAGCACCAGCGCCGGGCATGTCACCTGCCGGTGCAGATCGGCCCGGTCCAGCGCCAGATCGTGATCGATCGCCGCGCGATAATCGCTGCACATGCCGCGAATGGTGTCGGGGTCGCGCCACGCCGCGCGATAGGCGTCAAGCTGCACATGGTCGAACCCGGCCAGCCCGGAATCGCCCCAACCACCCAGACAGGACTGGAAATACTGATCCGGATCATGCCCGATCAGGGTTTCGGGCAGCGGCGCGGGCTGGGCCAGAAAGAACCAGTGATAATAGGCGCGCGCCACCTTTGTTGTCAGTTCGTCCAGCAGCATCTGCGTCGGGATGATGTCCATCAGCGTCACAGATGATATGGCATCTGCATGATCCAACGCCATGCGATGCGCCGTGCGCGCGCCCCGGTCATGGCCCACCAGATCGAAACGGTCATGCCCCAGATGCGCCATCAGCGCCGCCATGTCGCGGCCCATCTCGCGAAAGCTGTAATGCTCGGTGCCCACCGGCTTGCCCGAGGCGCCATAGCCGCGCAGATCGGCGCAGACCACGGTGCAGGTCTGTGCCAGCGCAGGCGCCACATGGGCCCACATGGCATGGGTCTGCGGAAACCCGTGCAGCAGCAGCACCGGCGGGCCATCGCCGCCGGTGACATAGGCGATATCGGTGCCGTTCACATGGGCGGTATCGGCGGTGAATGTGTCGAACATCGGTGGCTCCTCTTCCCTGTGCGCCGCAGCTTAGCCGCGTTGGGGCAGGGTGCAAGCCATCGGATCACGGATCAGAATTCGGGTATGTCACCCTCGGGCACGTGCAGCGCGGCCCCTGTGGCCGCCTGCACCTGCGCCACGGTCACGCCCTGCGCCAGTTCGCGCAGGGCAAAGCCACCGGGAGTGACGTCGATCACCGCCATGTCGGTAAAGATGCGGGTGACGCAGGCCGATGCGGTCAAAGGCAGGGTGCAGCGCGTCAGCAGCTTGGGATTGCCCGCCCGGTCGGTATGGGTGGTCAGCACGGCCACGCGCCGCGCCTTTTGCGCCATTTCCATCCCCCCGCCGACCCCGGGCGAGAATTTGCCGGGGATCTTCCAGTTCGCCAGGTCGCCGTTTTCCGCCACCTCGAACGCGCCCAGCATGGTCAGGTCCAGCCGCCCCGACCGCACCAGCGCAAAGCTGGTGGCGCTGTCAAAGAACGCCGAACCCGGCAGGGTCGAGACATAGGCCCCGCCCGCGTCGATCAGGTTACGGTCGGCCTTCTCGGGGGGCAGGGCGGGGCCGATGCCCGTCAGCCCGTTTTCGGTATGCAGGCAGACCGGAAAATCCGCCGCCAGATGGCCCACGACCTGCGTTGGCAGGCCGATGCCAAGGTTCACCACCATGCCGGTCGCGATGTCACGCGCGGCGCGGGCGATCATGCGGGTCTTAGCGTCGGACAACGGCGTATTCCTGTGTCAGTTCGGGGATGTGCACGACGTGATCGACGAAGGGGCCGGGGGTGTGGATGTCATCGGGGGCCAGCGCGCCGGGGGCGACGATCTGCTCGGCCTCGACGATCACGGTGTCAGCGGCCATCGCCATCAGCGGGTTGAAATTGCGCGCCGTGGCAGCATAGCGCAGATTGCCGAATGTATCGGCAGCAGCGGCATGCAACAACGCCACGTCGGCACGCAACGCGGTTTCGACCATCCACGCCTGCCCATCCAGCGTGACACGGGGCTTGCCCGCGCCCAGTTCGGTGTCCATCCCGATGTCGGTCAGGATGCCGCGCAGGCCCGCACCGCCTGCGCGGATACGCTCGGCCAGAATCCCTTGCGCGCAGAACTCGACCGCAATCGTTGCGTCGTTCATCTGCTTGATCGCATTGGCATTCAGCCCCAGATGCGTGGTGATCAGGCGGCTTACGCACCCGGCCACCAACAGGTGATCAACCCCCATGCCGGTTTCATTCGCGTCGTTCTTGATGACTGTCAGATCGCGTTTGCCTTGACGCACAAGCTCTTGAATCAAAAGGAAAGGCGTGCCCGGCACACCGAACCCGCCCAGCATCACCGCCGCCCCGTCCGGAATGGCGGCAACGGCCTGTTCCATCTTGGTGGTCTTGTCGGGCAGCCTCATGCGGCGGCCCGGTCCAGACCGGCCTCGGCCGCGAAATCGTCCAGCGCGGCGGTCAGCATCTCCATGACCTCGTCCACCTGCGCCTCGGTCGTGATCATCGGCGGGCAGACAAGGAAATGATCACCCGACAGCCCCCCGCGCGTGCGGCGCGAATAGATGATCAGCCCCTTGTCATAGGCGATATCGACCAGCCGGGAATGCGCGTTCAGGCCGGGCGGCAGTGGCTCCATCGTCACGCGATCCGCCACCAGTTCAAATGCCAGAAGCAAGCCCTTGCCGCGCACATCGCCAATGAACGGATAGCGGTTCATCAACGCATTCAGGCGCGATTTCAGATAGATACCGACCGCTTCTGCATTGCCGATCAAACCGGCGCGTTCGATCTCGTCGATCACGGCGGCCCCTGCGGCGCAGGCCAACGGGTTGCCCGCATAGGTGTGGCCATGGGCAAACCCGCCTGCATCCAGCACGGCATCCACAATGTCGTCGCGCGCGATCATCGCGCCCAGCGGCACATAGCCGCCGCCAAACCCCTTGGAGATCGAGATCAGGTCAGGCGCCGTGCCCCAGTGATCTGCACCCCAGAACTTGCCCGTGCGCCCGCCGCCTGACATCACCTCGTCATGGATCAACAACACCCCGTAAGTATCGCAAATTTCTCGTATTCTTTGCATGTAGCCCGCAGGTGGCACCAGCGCGCCGGTGGACGCGCCACCGACAGGTTCGACGATAAAGGCCAGCACGGTATCGGGCTCTTCGTCCAGGATCTTGCGCTCCAGCATGTCGGCGTAATGGTGCCCCGTGGCCGGATCATCCGCGTCCAGCCCATCCAGATAGGCCCGCGGCGCGGGGATCTTGGGCATTCGCTGCAACATCGGATCGAAAGGCGCGGACAGCGGCGCATAGCCCGTCACCGCCAGCGCGCCCAGCGTGGAGCCGTGATAGGACGGCATGCGCGAGATCACCTTGAACCTTTGCGCCTGACCGATCGCCAGCGCATATTGCCGCGCCAGTTTCAGCGTGCTTTCCACCGCCTCGGACCCGCCCGACACGAAAAACACCCGGCTCAACCCCTCGGGGCACAGAACGGCTGTCTTTTCTGCAAGGATTTCCGATGCTTCCGTCTGGAAGTGCAACCGATACCCAAAGGTCGATTTCTCCATCTGCGCGCGCATGGCGCCCAGAACGGCGGGGTTGGAATGGCCGATGTTGCTGACCATCGCCCCGCTGGAGCCGTCTATGTAACGCTTGCCGCTCTTGTCCCACATGTAGATGCCTTCGGCGCGATCCAGTTCGGGGCGCGGCAGGCGGGATTGGTAGAAAAGTTTGCTGGCCATTGGCACGTTCCTTGAAAGTCTGCGGCTATCTTGCACGGCAGGGCCGACCGTTCAAACCCATAACGGTCGTCCCGCCTGCGTTCTACGCCAGCTTGCCCAGCATCCGCGCCCAGCTTCGGATGCCCTTGTGGAAACAGGCGACATCGTATTTCTCGTTCGGGGAATGGATATTGTCATCGTCGCGGGCGAACCCGGTCAGCAGGGCATCCATGCACAGGATCGTCTTGAAATGCCCCGCGATCGGGATCGAGCCGCCACAGCCCACATAGGCCGCCTCGTCGCCCCATTCCTCGGTCAGGGCGGCGCGGGTCTGTTCGAACAGCGGATGATCGGTGGCCATGCGCGACCCGCCGGCCCCGCCCGACAGCTTGAACTCGGCCCGGCAGTCGGCGGGCAGTTGCGCGGTGATCCAGTCGCGGAACGCGGCGCGGATCGCCACAGGATCCTGATCGCCCACAAGGCGGAAACTGATCTTGGCATGGGCCTGCGCGGGCAGAACGGTCTTGAACCCCGCGCCGGTGTAGCCGCCCCAGATGCCGTTGATTTCCGCCGTGGGCCGCGACCAGATCATTTCCAGCGGCGTGCGGTCCTGCTCGCCCGCGGGTATGCCCAGCCCGACATCGCCCAGAAACCGCTTGTGATCAAAACCCAGCGCGTCCCATTGCGCGGCCAGCTCCGCATCCAGATCGGGGACACCGTCATAGAACCCGGGGATCGTGACGCGCCCCTGATCGTCATGCAGGCCACCCAGAACGCGGGTCAGAACGCGGATCGGGTTCATTGCCACCCCGCCATACATGCCCGAATGCAGATCGCGCGCGGGGCCGTGGATCGTGACCTCTTCGGCCACCAGGCCGCGCAGCATGGTCATGATCGCGGGCGTCTGCGACTGGAACAGCCCGGTGTCGCAGATCAGCGCCAGATCGGCGCGCAGCTCGTCGGCATTTTCGGTCAGGAACGGCACCAGCGAGGGCGAGGATGATTCCTCTTCGCCCTCGAACAGGATCGTCAGCCGACAGGGCAGGCTGCCATGCACCGCTTTCCAGGCGCGACACGCCTCGACAAAGGTCATCAACTGACCCTTGTCATCCGATGATCCGCGCGCCCGGATCGTCTGACCATGGGGGCCGTCAACGACCGCCGGGTCGAACGGGTCGCTGTCCCACAACTCAACCGGATCAACGGGTTGCACGTCATAGTGACCGTAAAACAGGATATGCGGCGCCTCTACCGGTCCGTCCATGTGACCCACCACCATCGGGTGACCGGGCGTCGGGCGCACCGTTGCGTCAATGCCGATGGATTGCAGATCCTCCACCAGCCACTCGGCCGCGCGCTGACACTCGTCCGCAAACTCCGGATCGGTCGAGATCGACCGGATGCGCAGCAGATCCTGCAGGCGGGCAATCGCATTGGGCAGGTCGGCATCGATGTGGTCAAGAACGGGATCGGTGGTCATGGCGGCTCCTTTTCATTTTGGCGCAGCCTAGCGTCTGTTACGGAAGGTGCAATCGGGCGCCGGCGTTTGATGTAAATCAAGGCAGGCGGACCGTGGCATTTTGTAACCTGTTGCACACATGTGGGCAGGATTATATCCAGTCTAATTCCTAGAACGGCGATGCATTGCATCGCCATCCAGACCGAAAGGACAAGCCCGGTGGATTACAACGCCCAGCTGGATCAAGCGATCAACCGTCTGCACGAAGAAGGCCGCTATCGCACCTTCATCGATATCGAGCGTGAAAAGGGCAATTTTCCCCATGCCACATGGCATCGCCCGGACGGTGAGAAGCAGCCCGTAACCATCTGGTGCGGTAATGATTACCTGGGAATGGGGCAGAATTCGGTTGTCCTGACCGCGATGGCCGAGGCGCTGGAAGCGACGGGCGCCGGATCGGGCGGCACGCGCAACATCTCGGGCACCACGGTCTATCACAAGCGGCTTGAGGCGGAACTGGCCGATCTGCACGGCAAGGAGGCGGCGTTGCTGTTCACCTCGGCCTACATCGCCAATGATGCCACGCTCAGCACGCTGCCGAAACTCTTTCCCGGTCTGATCATCTATTCCGACGAACTGAACCACGCCAGCATGATCGAAGGTGTGCGTCGCAACGGCGGGGCCAAGCGGATTTTCCGTCACAACGACGTGGCCCATCTGCGCGAGTTGCTGGCCGCCGACGATCCCGCCACGCCCAAGCTGATCGCGTTCGAATCCGTCTATTCGATGGACGGCGATTTCGGCCCGATCGAGGCGATCTGCGACCTGGCTGACGAATTCGGCGCGCTGACCTATATCGACGAGGTCCATGCCGTGGGCATGTATGGCCCGCGCGGGGCCGGCGTGGCCGAGCGTGACCGGCTGATGCACCGTCTGGACATCATCAACGGCACCCTCGCCAAGGCCTATGGCGTGATGGGCGGCTATATCGCCGCATCGGAAAAAATGTGCGATGCCATAAGGTCTTATGCGCCCGGCTTCATCTTCACCACATCGCTGCCGCCCAGCATCGCGGCTGGGGCTGCAGCCTCGGTCGCGTGGCTCAAGACCTCGCAAGGGCAGCGGCTGCGCGACGCGCATCAGCAGCAGGCCAAGGTGCTGAAGCTGCGGCTCAAGGGCATGGGCCTGCCCATCATCGACCACGGCAGCCATATCGTGCCGGTCATCGTCGGCGATCCGGTGCATACCAAGAAACTGTCGGACATGTTGCTGGACCAGTTCGGGATCTATGTGCAGCCGATCAACTATCCCACCGTGCCACGCGGGACCGAGCGGCTGCGGTTTACCCCGTCGCCGGTGCACGGCGCGAGCGAGACGGACAAGCTGGTGCGCGCGATGGATAATCTGTGGTCGCACTGTGCGCTAAATCGTGCCGAATTGAGTGCCTGACCCCACCGCAGGTGTTATCCGCCTTGTTTCGTGGTAGCCTGCCGTTAAGAAATGGCGCGACTCGAATCGGGGATGACTTCGGGTGGCGACTGCAAAACGGGGCAGGGTGGCATGATCGGGCGCAGATCTCAGCGCGAAGGCGGGGTGAAAGCCGACGAACCCAAAGGGTTCGATGATTTTGATCTGCGTCTTGGCGACATGATGCGCGGCGAACGCGCCACCTTGGGCAAGTCCCTGCTGGATGTGCAGCGCGAGCTGCGCATCAAGGCCAACTACATTGCCGCCATCGAAAACTGCGATCCTTCGGCCTTTGACACGCCCGGCTTCATTGCCGGCTACGTTCGGTCCTACGCGCGCTATCTGAACATGGATCCCGACCATGCCTTTGCGCAGTTCTGCGCCGAAAGCGGCTTTTCGACCGCGCATGGCATGTCGGCCGAGGCCAGTTCGATCAAGAAGCCCGATCTGCCCCGGCAGGCCCCCGTGGCGCGTGATCCGTTCTCGCAGCCCACAACCCCCTTTGCCCCTGCCCGCGACGCGCTGTTCAGCCAGGTGGAACCGGGCGCTGTCGGGTCGGTGCTGGTGTTGCTGGCGCTGATCGGGTCCATCGGGTTTGGCGGCTGGACGGTGTTCACCAAGGTGCAGCAGGTGCAGGTCACGCCGGTCGAAAACGCGCCCGATGTGCTGTCGGACCTTGATCCGCTGATGACGGCGCAATCCAATGGCGCGTTCGCGCCCGCGCCCGAGGCACTGGACCGCCTGTATCGGCCCGAGGCGCTGGATGTGCCCGTGCTGGTATCGCGGGATGCGCCGATTTCCACCCTTGATCCTGACACGGTCGGCGTGTTTGCCGCGCCCGAAGGTCCGTCGATGCCGCAGGGCGTGTTCCCGCTTCAGGGGCCGTCGCTGCCCCAGATCGACCGCACGGATGCCATCGCGCTGGCCCTGGCCGAGGCGCAGGGCGTGGCGGGTCAGGACGGTGCGGGCCAAGGGGACAGCACCCTGCCGCAAGTGGTTGAAAGGCTGGGCCCGGGTGTCACGATCGTGGCCGCGCGCCCGTCATGGGTCCGGGTGCGCTCGGCCGACGGGACCACCGTATTCGAAGGCATCATGGAAGGCGGCGACACCTATGCCGTGGCCCAGACACAGGACCCGCACACGATCCGTGTTGGCGAAAGCGGCGCGATCTATTTCGCCGTCGATGGTCAGACCTACGGCCCCGCCGGTGCGCGCGGCTCGGTCACGTCCAACCTGGTGCTGGCCGCAGACAGCCTGACCGGCACCTATCAGATGGCCGATATCGACGCCGATGGCGATCTCGCCCGGGTTGTGGCTGAATTGCGTGGGCAGCCATCCGACACCCTCGCGGCAGACTGACCCGGATAAGACGTTGCGCGCGGGCCTGTCACGGCCTAAGTCCATGGTGACACCCCTGCGCAGGAGGCTTTCAATGTCGCTCAACCACATCCGCCCGTGGCGCAACATCCACCGCCGCAAAAGCCGCCAGATCATGGTGGGCAACGTGCCGGTCGGGGGGGATGCGCCGATCACGGTGCAGACCATGACCAACACGCCGACCACCGACATCGCCGCCACAATCGCGCAGGTGCAGGCCGCCGCCGAGGCCGGGGCCGATATCGTGCGCATTTCGGTGCCCGATCAGGACAGCAGCCGCGCGTTGAAGGAGATCGTGCGCGAAAGCCCGGTGCCCATCGTGGCCGACATCCACTTTCATTACAAACGCGGGATCGAGGCCGCCGAGGCCGGGGCCGCCTGCCTGCGCATCAACCCCGGCAACATCGGCAGCCAGGACCGTGTGCGCGAAGTGATCCGCGCCGCGCGCGATCACAACTGCTCGATCCGCATCGGGGTGAACGCCGGCAGTCTGGAAAAGCACCTGCTCGACAAATACGGCGAGCCGACGCCCGACGCCATGGTCGAATCCGGTCTGGACCACATCAAGATCCTGCAGGACAACGACTTTCACGAGTTCAAGATCAGCTGCAAGGCGTCGGACGTGTTCATGGCCGCCACCGCGTATCAGATGCTGGCCGATCAGACCGACGCGCCGATCCATCTGGGCATCACCGAGGCTGGCGGGTTGACATCCGGCACGATCAAATCGGCGATCGGGCTGGGCAACCTGCTGTGGATGGGCATCGGCGACACGATCCGCGTGTCGCTTTCGGCTGACCCCGTGCAAGAGGTCAAGGTCGGGTTCGAGATCCTGAAATCGCTGGGCCTGCGTCATCGCGGGGTCAACATCATCTCGTGCCCCTCCTGCGCGCGGCAGGGTTTTGACGTGATCAAGACGGTCGAGGCGCTGGAGACGCGGCTGGAACACATCAAGACGCCCATGAGCCTGAGCATCATCGGCTGCGTGGTCAACGGCCCCGGCGAGGCGCTGATGACCGATGTGGGCTTTACCGGCGGCGGCAACGGCTCTGGCATGGTCTATCTGGCGGGCAAGCAAAGCCACAAGATGAGCAACGACCAGATGATCGAGCATATCGTCGAAGAGGTCGAGAAAAAGGCCGCCGAGATCGAGGCAAGCCAGTCGGCACAGGCCGCCGAATAGGCGCTACTCCAGATACCGACGCAGCACCACGGGCGGCACGTGGCCGCGCACCATCATGCGCGGAAACACGTAAGAGGGGGCCATGTCCAGCTCCAGCGCGGCGGCCAGATCGCCGTGGTCGACCATGTCGAGTATGGTGAAACTCACGCCCAACTCCTGCGCCAGCGCGGCCAGTTCCTCCAGCGCACGATCGCAATCGGTGCAGTCAGGTGAAGTGAAAACGGCCAGCGCCGCGCCATCCGGAAACAGCGTATCGGCGTGACGGTCGATCGCCGACAGGTCGCTGTCCACCGCATCGGCAAAGGGCGACGGCCCTGCCAGCGCCCGGTCCACGAGATTCGGGTCTGCCAACAGGACCGCGCGGATTTCGGCATGAAACGCCGCGCGTTCCGCTGCGGTCAGGGCGGTGAAGTCGGTCTGCGCCACCAGCGGCGTGCCTGCACCAAGCAAGGCGCAGGCGGCAAGGCCCAGCGCGCGCATTTACTCGGCGCGGACCTGCTCGACGAGCTGCTGCATCCCGTCGATGGGCACATAGCCGCGCACCATCTGCTCGCCAAAGACAAAGCTGGGCGTGCCCTGAATCTGCAACCGCCCGGCCAGCGCGCGATTTTCTGCGATGATCCGGTCGACGCCCGGCGCATCCATCCCGGCCAGAATCGCCTCGGCATCCAGCCCCAGCCCTTCGGCCAGACGGGTCAGCGATCCGGTGCCGATGCTGCCGGTATAGCTCATCAGCGCGTCATGCACCTGCTTGTAGGCCTCATCGCCCGCGACGGCCTTTGTGGCCAGCGCAAAGCGCGATGCCATCACCGATTGCTCACCCAGAATGGGAAATTCCTTGAGGACAAGGCGGATGTTGTCGTCGAACTCCAGCAACTGCTCGACCTCGGCAAAGGCCTGACGGCAATAGCCGCAACGGTAGTCCATGAACTCCACGATGGTCACGTCGCCGTCGGGGTTGCCGCCGACCCAGTCGTCGCTGTTGTTGAACAGGGCCTCGGCATTGACCCGCACAAGATCGACATCGGCCTGCGCCTGCTGTTCGGTCTGTTGCTGTTCCAGAACCGCGACCGCCTCCATGATCACCTGCGGGTTTTCCAGCAGATAGTCGCGGATTTCGGCACGGAACGCCGTGCGCTCGTCCTCGGTCATCTGGGTCAGGTCAAAAGCCCCGGCAGGGGCCGCAAGGGCGGCCAGCGACAGGGTGGCGGCGGCAAGTGTGCGGTTCATCTTGGTCAACTCCGTTATGCACGCGGTTTGGGCGGCAGAGATCACATCCTGCGTGTGAATGCCAGCGTGACTGCGATCATCCTCGCAAGGGCAGATTGCCGGATACAAGACATTGACCCTCGCGCGCTTTGCCTGTGAACTGACCGCTTGTGCAAACCATAGGAAGAACATGATGCGGAACTCAACCCGTGGCGATGTCGATCCCTTCATTGTGATGGACGTGATGGAGGCCGCCCGCACCGCAGAAGAGGCAGGCCGCCACATCATCCACATGGAGGTGGGCCAGCCCGGCACGCCCGCACCGGCGGTTGCGCGCGACGCGCTGGCCCATGCCATGCAGGACCAGCCGCTGGGCTATACCGTGGCGCTGGGGCTGCCCGCGTTGCGCGCGCGCATCGCGCGCCTGTACGGCGAGTGGTACGGTGTCGATCTCGACCCGGCCCGCGTGGTCGTGACGCCCGGCAGCTCGGGGGCCTTCATCCTCGCCTTCACCACGCTGTTTGATGCCGGCGACCGGGTGGGCATCGGCGCGCCCGGCTATCCCAGCTATCGCCAGATTCTCAAGGCGCTGGACCTGTCCCCGGTGATGATCGAAACCGCCGTCGAAAACCGGTTCCAGCCGGTGCCGGGCGATCTGGCGGGGCTGGATCTGGCCGGGCTGATGGTGGCCAGCCCCGCCAATCCCAGCGGCACGATGCTGGGCCGAGCGGAAATGGCCGCGCTGATGGATGCAGCGGCGGATCAGGGCGCGGCCTTCATCAGCGACGAGATCTATCACGGCATCGAATACGAGGCCAAGGCCGTCTCCGCGCTGGAAATCAACGACGCGTGCTACGTCATCAACTCGTTTTCCAAGTATTTCAGCATGACCGGCTGGCGCATCGGCTGGATGGTGGTGCCGCCCGATCATGTGCGGCGGGTCGAACGACTGGCGCAGAACCTGTTCATCTGCCCGTCCCATGCCAGCCAGATCGCGGCGCTGGCGGCGATGGATGGTGGCGACGAGTTGCGCGACAACATGGCCGTCTATACAAAAAACCGCCAGTTGATGTTGGACGGCCTGCCCAAGGCCGGGTTCGACCGCATCGCGCCCCCTGACGGTGCGTTCTACGTCTATGCCGATGTCAGCCACATGACCGATGACAGCCGCGCCTTCTGCGCCGAGATACTGGACCAGGCGGGCGTCGCCGTCACGCCGGGGCTGGATTTCGACGCGGCGCGCGGGGCGGGGACGATCCGGTTTTCCTATGCCCGCGCCACCGCCGACATCACCGAAGGTCTGGCGCGGCTGGAACGGTTCATGCGGCAGACCGGACGCCTGTAGCGCCATGAAGCGCGCGCTGGCCTTCGTGGTTCTGGCCCTCGCCGCGCTGGTGCTGGCGCTGATCTGGCGCGCGCAATCCCCGGCCCCCGGTATCGCGTCCGAGTTTGACGCAGGCCCCGGACGCGCGCCGGTCGTGGTGCTGCTGGGCGGCTCCGAGGGCGGGCGGTTCCGTCCTGATCATCCGCTGGTCGCAGAGCTGGGGCTGGCCGGGTTTCATGTGGCGCGCGTGGCCTATTTCGGCGCGCCGGGAACGCCCGCGCATCTGGATCGCATCGCACTGGACCCGCTGGAAAGCCATCTGGCCACGCTGGCGCAGGAGGAACGCGTCGATGCGCGCTGCATCTACCTGGCCGGGGCCTCGAAGGGGGCGGAACTGGCGCTGCTGTTGGCCTCGGGTACCCCGTCGGTGGGTGCCGTTGCGGCGGTGGCCCCGTCGCATGTGGTGTTTCAGTCGTCGCGCATCACGCCTTTTCGCTGGTCAAGCTGGCGGCGCGGCGATCAGCGGCTGGCCTTTGTGCCCTATCCCCGCGATCTGTCGGCGCTGCGCGGCATCCTTGCTGGCGATGGCTATCTGGAAATGCACCGCCGCGCGCTGGAAAACCCCACCGCCACGGACCGCGCCGCCATCCCGGTCGAGCGTATCGCGGGCCCGGTCCTGCTGCTGGGCGCCGCGCAGGATCAGGTCTGGCCCTCGGCCGAGATGGCGCGCGCCGCCGCCGAACGCCTGACTGCCTCAGAGTTCGCCCATCCGGTTACCCTGCGCATCCTGGATACCGATCACTACCTGCTCGATCACGCCTCTGCCCGGGCCGAGGTTGTCACCTTTCTGACCGCCACCGCGCAGAACGCGGGCTGCCTGCCGCCTGTGATGCGCTAAGGCTTTTCCTGCCCGGGCGATTTCTGCTAGTTTGCGCGCAAGCCGGGCGGAACCGGCAGGGGGCATGGCATGGGCAGGGTTCTGGCATTTCTGATATGTGTGGTCTGGGGCACGGGTGCCGCGGCGCAAGAGTTCAGCGCGCTGGCGCGGGTCGATCCCGCGGCCAGTTCGCTGACCGACACCCATGGCGGCGCGGCCCTGACGCTGGCGCTGTCGCAGGGCGTGCCCTGGCGCGCCTATACGCTGGCAGAGCCGCCACGCCTTGTGCTGGATTTCCGCGAGGTCGTATGGGACGGGCTGACCACGCAGGGCTTTGACCGTTCCGAGGCCGCAACCGAGGTGCGCTTTGGCGGGTTCCGCCCGGGCTGGTCGCGCATGGTGATCGATCTTGATGGCCCGCTGGCCGTGGCAAAGGCGGGCATGCACGTGAAGCCGGACTCCGGCACCGCCGTGCTGGAGGTGCAGTTGCGCCGCGCCGATGCCGATGATTTCGCCGCCCGCTCGGGCGCGCCGCGCGATCCGCGCTGGGATCTGCCCGTGCCCAGCACGGTCGATATCGCCCCGGCCGTTCCCATGGGGCAGGGGCCGATCGTGGTGGTGCTGGACCCTGGCCATGGCGGCATCGATCCGGGGGCCGAATACGAAGACATCACCGAAAAAGAGCTGATGCTGACCTTCGCCCGCGAATTGCGTGATGTGCTGCGCCGGGCAGGCGGGTTTCAGGTGGTGCTGACCCGCGACGATGACATCTTTGTCTCGCTCGAACGCCGGGTCGCCATGGCGCACGAGGCAGGCGCCCATGTCTTCATGTCGCTGCATGCCGATGCGCTGGCGCAGGGGCAGGCCCACGGGGCCACCGTGCATGTGCTGGATGACGAGGCCAGCGATGCCGCCACCCGCCTGCTGGCCGAACGGCACGACCGCGATGATCTGCTCTCGGGCGTCGATCTGGACGGGCAGGATGACGTCGTGGCAGGCATCCTGATGGATCTGGCCCGGCGCGACACCCAGCCGCGCACCGAGCGGCTGGCCAATGCGCTGGTCGTGGGCATGCAGGATGCGGGCGGCCCGGTCAACAACAGGCCCCTGCGCCGCGGCGCGTTCTCGGTGCTCAAGGCCGCCGATATCCCTTCGGTGCTGATCGAGGTGGGGTTTTTGTCCAGCCCGCGCGACGCGGCCAACCTGAAAGACCCTGACTGGCGCAGGGGCATGGCCCAAGGCATCGCCGCCGGGTTGCAGGCCTGGGCACAGGATGACATCGCCCGCGCCGGGCTGCGCCGCCAGTAGCGTCCGGCAACCCGGCGGGCAAGGTTTCGCCCATCCGGCACGCCAAGTTGTTTTGACCGCGCACGCCGCCCCATGTAAACAGAACGCCACACGGCAAAGGGAATACAGGTGCTACGGTTCATTCTATCTTTTCTGGGCGGGATATTCACGCTGGTCACTCTTGGCCTGCTGATGGTCGCATTGACGGTCGGCGCGGTGTTCTGGATGTATGGCCGCGACCTTCCCAGCCACGAAAGCCTGGCGCAATACACGCCCCCCACGATCAGCCGGATCTATTCGGCCGAGGGGCGCATCATCGACGAATTCGCGCAGGAACGTCGCCTGTTCACCCCGGCCGAGGAAATTCCCGATCTGGTCAAGCAGGCTTTCATCAGCGCCGAGGACAAGAATTTCTATTCCCACCAGGGCTTTGACGCCCGCAGCATCGCCGTTGCCGCCTACGAGGCCGTAGCATCGCGCGGGCAGGATGTGCGCGGGGCCTCGACCATCACGCAACAGGTGATGAAGAACTTTCTGCTGGGCGGCGAACGGCAGGCCGAACGCAAGATCAAGGAGATCATCCTTGCCACCAGGCTTGAGCAGACGCTGACCAAGGACAAGATCCTCGAGTTGTACCTGAACGAGATCTTCCTGGGCCAGAACTCATACGGGGTGACGGCGGCGGCCCAGACCTATTTCAACAAGACCCTCAGCGAACTTGAACCGCACGAGGCGGCCGCGCTGGCCTCGATGCCCAAGGCACCGTCCGATTATCACCCGGTCCGTCAAAAGGATCGGCTGCTGGCGCGCCGGGCCTTTGTGCTGCGGGAAATGCATGAAAACGGCTACCTGACCCAGGCCGAGTACCAGCTTGAACAGGCAATGCCGCTGCGATCGGTCCAGAACGGTGATTTCGAAAGCTACAGAACCGCCCTTCCGCCGCGCGACTACTTCACCGATGAAATCCGTCGCCAGTTGTCTGAAACCTTCGGCGAGGACGAGTTCTTTTCCGGCGGCATGGTGGTGCGCGCCACCATCGACCCCGAAATGCAGGAAATCGCGGCAAACTCGCTGCGCCGGCAACTCGAAGAGTATGACCGTGGGCTTGGCGAATGGCGCGGCACTGGCGAAACACTCCCCGCCGACAGCCTTGACAGCGAGCAGGGCTGGCGCGACGCGCTGGCTGCGGTCAGTGTCGCGCGCGACATCACGCTGGACGGCACATGGTATCCCGCCGTGGTTCTCGGGGTCGAGGATCAGACCCTGCGCGTCGGCATCGAAGGCGTGCAGGAAACCGAGGCTGAACCCTTCGTGGTCCCGCGCAACGATATCCAGTGGATGCGCGGCAGCTTTTTCGACAATTTCGAACCCGGCGATGTGGTGCATGTCCGCCGGATGACCACAGGCGATGACGGCACGGGCGATTTCATCCGCTGGACCCTGCGTCAGGTGCCCGAGGTACAGGGCGGGTTCATGGCGATGGACGTCAACACCGGCCGCGTGATCGCCATGCAGGGCGGGTTCTCGTACCAGCACTCGGTCTTCAACCGCGCCACACAGGCACAGCGGCAGCCCGGCTCCAGTTTCAAGCCCTTTGTCTATGCCTCGGCGCTCGACAGCGGCTACACCCCGGCAACCATCGTCATCGACGCCCCGATCGAGATCAACACGCCGCAGGGCCTGTGGCGGCCGCGCAATGCGACGAACACCTTTTACGGGCCGACGCCCCTGCGCACCGGGATCGAACAGTCGCGCAACCTGATGACCATCCGCCTTGCCGAAGAGGTCGGGATGGATGTGGTCGCCGACTATGCCGAGCGCTTTGGCGTCTACGACCGGATGAGCCGGTTTCTGGCCAACTCGCTGGGGTCCGAGGAAACCACCCTTTACAAGATGGTGGCGGCCTACGCGATGTTCGCCAATGGCGGCGAGCGCGTCGAACCCACGCTGGTCGACCGCATCCAGGACCGGTTTGGCACCACGGTCTATCGCCATGACAAGCGCGACTGCATCGAATGCGAGGATCCCGCGATCCCCGGCACCGAAAGCCCCCGCATCGTCACCAACCGCGAGCGCGTGATGAACGCCGTCACAGCCTATCAGCTCACCTCGATGATGAACGGCGTGGTCGAGCGGGGCACCGCTGCCCGCACCGTCAACCTGCCGGTGCCCGTCGCAGGCAAGACCGGCACCACCAACGACTCCAAGGACGTTTGGTTCGTCGGCTTCACCAACTCGGTCGTCGCGGGCTGCTACATCGGCTATGACACCCCGCGCAACCTGGGCCGCGGGGCCTCGGGCGGCGGCTTTTGCGGCCCGGTGTTCCAGCGTTTCATGAGCGAGGCGATCGAGAAATACGGCGGCGGCCGCTTTGCCATCCCCGACGAATGCATGTTCCTCAAGATCGACCGCTTCACCGGCGCGCGCCTCTCCGACGATGCCACCGGCGATCACGTCGTGGCCGAATGCTTCCGCGAGGGCGAAGAGCCGATGTTCGGCATCACCTTCGACGGCGGCTTTGCCATGGGCGCCAACCTGCCGCTGGTCGAAGAGGTCGGCCGCCGCCAGGGCAGCGAGGTCACCACCTCGAGCGGGCGCACCGGCGTTGTCGGCCCCAAGGCCGACTTCGGCACAATGTCCTCGGGCGGCCTCTACTGACCGCAGGCATGGGGGGCGCAGGGCATACCCTTGCCCCGCCCCCTGTGCTGGTCTATCACCCCGGTCTGACACCCAGATTCAGGTCTGACACTTCAATTCAGGACACCCCCATGCGCGCCGAGGCCCAGAACACCGTTGCCGAGATCGAAAAATCGCTGGACCTGCTGCGCCAGCGCATGAACTGGGACACCGTCCGGCACCGGCTTGAGGAGTTCAACGCACGGGTCGAGGATCCGACCCTCTGGGATGATCCCGCCGCCGCGCAGAAGCTTATGCGCGACCGGCAGGCGCTGGTCGATGCCATAGCCACCCATGACAGCATCCAGCAGGAAATGACCGACCATGTCGGCATGATCGAACTGGGCGAGATGGAGGACGACACCGAGGTCGTGGCCGAGGCCGAAACCGCGCTCAAGGCGCTGGCAACCCGCGCTGCCGCCAAGGAGCTTGAGGCGCTGTTGAACGGCGAGGCCGATGGCAACGACGCCTTTCTGGAAATCAACGCAGGTGCCGGCGGCACAGAGGCCTGCGACTGGGCGCAGATGCTGGCGCGCATGTATGTCCGCTGGGCCGAGCGGCGCGGCTTTCAGGTCGATCAGCAGGACATGAGCCCCGGCACCGAGGCCGGGATCAAATCCGTGGTCTACCAGATCAAGGGCCAGAACGCCTATGGCTGGCTGAAATCCGAATCCGGCGTGCACCGTCTCGTTCGCATCTCGCCCTTCGGCAAGGGCACGCGCGAGACGTCCTTTGCATCCGTCTGGGTCTACCCCGTGGTCGATGACAACATCGAGATCGAGGTGAACCCCTCCGAGATCCGCGTCGACACCTACCGCTCTTCCGGGGCCGGGGGCCAGCACGTCAACACCACCGACTCGGCCGTGCGCATCACCCACATCCCCACGGGCATCGTGGTGACAAGTTCCGAGAAATCCCAGCACCAGAACCGCGACATCGCCATGAAGGCGCTGAAATCGCGGCTCTACCAGATGGAGCTGGAAAAGCGCACCGCGAGTATACAAGAGGCCCACGACGCCAAGGGCGACGCCGGCTGGGGCAACCAGATCCGATCCTACGTGCTGCAACCCTACCAGATGGTCAAGGACCTGCGCACCAGCTACGAGACCAGCGACACCCAAGGCGTCCTCGACGGCGCCCTCGACGGCTTCATGGCCGCGACACTGGCGATGAACGTGTCGGGGAAGAGCAGGGCCGAGGCGCAGGAGGAGTAGGGGGGCTTTACGTCTTTGCAGTCCGAAGCGGAACCGTCGCTCCCGGTGCTAGGCCGCGATAGCTGACCTTCGCCGGATGAGCAGTGAACTGGCAAACTGCGGGTCGGAACCCGTCGTTCGCGAGAGCCGAGGCGATGTCGGCAGGTAGCCCTAGGCGGCAATTCACAACTTGCGCTGATGCCGCGACGCTACTTCACCGGACCGGTCGTTCATCAAGGGATGCGTCAGGACTGATTGCCGTCGGCCATGCGAAAGAGCTGCCGTTGCCATACCCCCATCAATCTGAGAACCTCAAACCAAACCATAGTCATTGAGGACGGGACAAATGCGGCGTGTACTACTGGCACTTACCGTAATGGCGGCACCGGTTGGCGCTCAGCAATACCCAACAGAATGGCGATATCTTGATGTGGCGGCGGACGCGAATGGCTGGCGCTCAGTCTTTCGTGAGATTGCGACCATCAATGCCTGTCGCTCGATGATTGGAGAAGTTGTCGAAACTTACCTTGGTGGACCAGAGATCGCCAGAGAAATGGGCATGGCTTCATCGCAGATCGGGCCAGACGCATCAGGCATGTTCCATATCAGGATTGAAGAAAAACTTGCCGGTGTTGTTGGCTGCACGATGAGCAGTGATCCTGCACTGCAAGCACTATCTGGCCCCGAGGACATGATCGCGATGTTCATGGATAAAGTGAATTAGGGTCCCTGCCGTTGATCGCCGCGCATTGCGCTAAGGTCTGCTGTCGGGAAACCGCCCAGTGTTTGCAAAGCCCGCTCCCTGCGCATAGCCACCGTTCAGCAGACCCAAGCCCATACACCTACCTTGTGCCTACCTTGTGCATGCCTCGTGCATCCCCATTTCCGCCCCATAACCTCACCGTGGCATCAGCCGCGTGATCCCCACGGCGGCGGCGCGGGCGAGGTCGAGATCCAGGGACATCGGAATGTACTCCCCGCGCCGCCACAGCTCTCCCATGTCGTCGTAGAACCGCGACAACGGGTGCCCCGATTGCCCCGTGGCCAGGATGAAAACGCTGCTGTCGGGGTCGGTGAAATCATACACCCCGCGATAGCCGGCGGCGTGGACATTCTCGAACGGGGCCGGGCCTTGGCCTGAAATCTTCCCTCGCATCAATGTGTTATCCCCGCCCGAGGTCGACTGACGGATGTTCACCACCCAGCGCAGCAGCGGCACGTCCCCCAACGTCGGATGGTCATGCGTCGCCTGATGCGCGTCGCCCCAGCGAAGGGATTCCAGCGTGCCGCCATAGGTCTCGGACAGCCAGATCACCGCCTCGTCCAGCGCCTGCCGCGCGATGTCGGTGCAGGTCTCGACGGGCGCGCTCTGGATCACGTCGCACCACGCCCCGGCGCCATCGACGTTGCGGTAGACACGCTCGATAAACAACGGTTCTATATGGGTAAAATCCCGCGCCAAGGGTCCGAGTTCATCGCGGATCAGCCGGTCCTGCAAGGCCCGCAGCCAGGCCGAATAGATCAGCGGCTCGGGCAGGTGTTCGTTCATCTCGCCGTTCCAGTCGGCCAGCAAGGTCAGCGCATCCTGCCGCCGCCGCTCGGCCGTCCCCTCGGGGGCCGGCGCGCCGGTGAACCACAGATCGGCGGCGATCAGCGGCAGCAAAGTGCGCGCGGTCGGTGACACCGTATCAAGCTGCGTTTCGATGAAACTGTCGCGCGTGTGCACCTGCCGCGACTGCATCAACCGCGTCCAGCGCTGCACCCGCTGGGTATCGCCCCAGTCAAACGAGACGTGCAGCGGAAAGGGCCGGTCGACGATCTTGTTGTTGGTGCTGCCCAGTATGCCACCCGGGGGTTGGATGAACTCGGGGTTCGAGCCATAGGGGCTGAGCCCTTTCCAGCGGTTGCGGTCCTGCCATCCGGGGGCGGGCATGCGCCCCTGGCTCTGGTGCTCGGCATCCCGGCGCGGGGCGTGGCCGATGGTCTTCATCGCGATCTGCACCCCGTCCACCAGCACCAGGTTGAACGACGGCGCGACATGCGGCTCGATCGCGGCGATGGCGTCCTGCACCGTGCGCGCCTGCATCAGCCGCAGCCAGCCCGCCAGGCTGCGATCCTCGCGGTTCAGCCCGGTCCATCCCAGCGCCATCACGTGGTTCTGGGGCGTGACGGTGCCAAGCTGGAAGTCGCTGCCCGACAGGACCGGGCCATTTTGCGTGTGGCGCAGGGTCATGGTGACGGGGGCCGCATCCTTGATGCGCAGGATCTCGCGCCGGGTGTCAAAGGCGCGGAAACCGTCGGGGGTTTCGTATTGCTGCGGGTCGTCCGGGTTCAGGCGTTCGACGAACAGATCCTGATCGTCCATATGCGAGGCCGCGATGCCCCAGCCCAGATCCTGGCTGCGGCCCGACAGGATCACCGGCAGGCCCGGGATCGTGGCGCCGATGACGCCCCCGGTCGAAAGCTCCAACCGGGCGAGATACCACAGCGCCGGGGCCGAGAGGGCGAAATGCGGGTCATTGGCCATGATAGTGCCCCCGGCAGCAGATCGTTTGGGCGCGGCGGCCCAGGCGTTCGACGCCCCTTGCAACCCGGGCCGGGCGACGGGCCAGAGGGCAGGAGGGGCGGCGTCCGGCTGCGCCTGAGCCAGGCGGGGCAGAGGGGTGTCGAACAGCGAGGCATAATCGGGCAGGGCGGCCACGCCGCTGCCGGGCGCGGCGGGCAGGATATCGGCCAGCCGGGCGGCATCCGGCAGCACCAGCGACACGCGAGCGCGCCGCACCTCGGTTTCCAGATGGCCCGTAACCTGCAACGCCAGCAATTTCATCATGGCGATGGAATCCGAGGGCTGCCAGGGGGAAATCGACGGGTTGAACAGGAACATCTCGGGCGCACCACGGCCCAGCGCGCGCTCGTTTATCTCGGCCAGGCGGGCGTTGATACCGGCGGAATAGGCGCGCAGCACCTCCAATGTCTCGGCATCCAGCGCGTCCACCGAGGCCCGTGCGGCCCCGGTGATATCCAATCGGCGCATCAGCTTGTCGGTTTCGACCGTGCGGGTGCCGAATACCTCGGACAGCCGGCCCTGCGCCGTGCGCCGTGCCACCACCATTTGCCACAGCCTGTCCTGAGCGTGCGAATAGCCCAGCCCGAAATACACGTCCGCGTCGGACTGACCCAGGATATGCGGCACATTGGCGTTGTCGCGCACGATCTCGACCGGGGCGGTCAGGCCGGTGACCGAATGGCGGGCGTCGTAATCGGGCAGGGAGCGTGCGGCCAGAAGGTAGACGGCGAACAGCGCCAGCAGCGCCAGCACGATCAGCCCGCCCGTGATCCGCAGCAGCCAATGAAAGACCTGCGCCATTGCCGCTTTCCAGTTCGTTCTTGCCTTTGACCCGATCCCTAGACACAAACCGGAGCGAACACAAACATTACAAGGAGGTGGAGAATGGCGAAACTGGCGTTTCTGGGGCTGGGTGTGATGGGCTATCCGATGGCCGGGCACCTGGCGGGCGCGGGCCACGAGGTCTGCGTCTACAATCGCACCACCACCAAGGCCGATGCCTGGGTCGAACAGCATGGCGGTCGGCACGCCGCGACCCCGCGCGAGGCAGCGACGGGGGCGGATTTCGTGATGGCCTGCGTCGGCAATGACGACGACCTGCGCAGCGTGGTGCTGGGCGAGGATGGCGCGCTGGCGGGGATGTCCGCGGGGGCGGTGTTTGTCGATCACACCACCGTGTCGGCCAGGGTCACGGCGGAGCTGTATCAGGCTGCGCGTGACAAGGATGTGGGGTTCGTCGACGCCCCGGTGTCAGGCGGGCAGGCCGGGGCAGAGAACGGCGTGCTGTCGATCATGTGCGGTGGCGATCAGGGCGATTTCGACCGGGCCGCGCCTGTGATGGCGGCCTATGGCCGGTCGATCAGCCGACTGGGCGAGAGTGGTGCCGGACAACTGACCAAGATGGTCAACCAGATCTGCATCGCGGGGCTGGTGCAGGGGCTGGCCGAGGGGCTGGCGTTTGCGCAAAAGGCGGGGCTGGATGGCCGTGCGGTGGTCGATGTGATCAAGGGCGGCGCAGCAGGAAGCTGGCAGATGGAGAACCGCCACGCCACCATGCTGGAGGATCATTTCGAGCATGGTTTTGGGTCCCTTCGCGATTTGTGTGGGTTAAGGCGCACTGGCCTGTTCAGGGTCGCACCAGATGTTGTTGTCACGACGTGAGGC